>DASTCJ010000028.1:0-29062 GCA_035605575.1 Candidatus Methylomirabilota bacterium | reverse complement strand
GACGATTACTTCGCCGTGCGCGCGGCAACGTTCGTCTTCGTGTGTGACGGCGGCGCCCGCGCCGTGATGACGGCCGCGTGGTTTCAGAAAATGGGGTTTCCCGACGTGGTGGTGCTTGCCGGCGGGCTGCCGGCGTGGGAGAAGTCCGGCGGCGCCATGGAAGTCGGCCATCCCACACCCCGGCCATTCGGCTGGGAAGCCGCGCGGGCGGCGGTGCCACGGGTGGCGCCCGACGCGCTGTCGGGTGCGATCGTGATCGATGTCGGCCCGAGCGACGCGTACGGACGCGGGCACGTGCCGGGCGCCGCGTGGATCTGTCCGAGCCGCATCGAAGCGCGCATCGAGCGGGCCACGAGCGATCGAGCGTGCGCGCTCGTGCTCGCCTGTCCGGACGGCGTTGCGTCCACGCTGGCGGCCGCGACGCTGCGACAGCTCGGATACGCCGCGGGCATCCTCGACGGCGGCACGCGCGGCTGGTCCGCGGCGGGCCGCGCGCTCGAGTCGGGCGCCACGCGGCTCCTGGACGAGCCCGACGACGTAGTGCTGAAGCCCTACGAGCGCGGGCGTGAGGCGATGGAGGCCTATCTCCGCTGGGAGGAAGCGCTGCTGCCGGACGGCGTCAGCCTCCACGCGTTGCTCCGGGATGCACCGGCTCGCGCATGAGCGCTCCGTTGCCGGCGGTCGTCTCGACGGACTGGCTCGCCAAACATCTCGGCGAGCGTGACCTGCGGGTCGTCGACGGCACCTGGCACATGCCGCAGCTCGGGCGTGACGCGCGCGCCGAGTTCGTGCGCGAGCACATCCCGGGTGCCGTGTTCTTCGACATCGACGAGGTCGCCGACCACGCGACACCGCTGCCGCACATGCTGCCCACGGCGGATGCCTTCGCCGAGGCCGTCGGGGCGCTCGGCATCGGCAGCGACGATCGCGTCGTCGTCTATGACGTGCGCGGCGTCATCAGCGCCGCCCGCGTGTGGTGGACGTTCCGGGCGTTCGGCCACGACGCCGTGGCCGTCCTCGACGGTGGTCTCCGCGTGTGGAAGACCGAGGGACGGCCGGTCGCGTCCGGCGAGCCGTCGCCGACGCGCCGTCGCTTCCGCGCGAAGCTTCGTCCCGAGCTGGTGCGCGATCTCGCAGCGATACGCGCGAACCTTTCCACGCGCGCCGAGCAGATCGTCGACGCGCGCTCGCGCGGGCGCTTCACAGGAGCGGAGCCGGAGCCGCGGGCGGGCCTGCGCCGCGGCCACATTCCGGACAGCCTCAACGTCCCCTACGAGACGCTCAACCGGCCGGACGGCACGTTGCTGCCGCCGGAGGCGCTGCGCGCGGCATTCTCGGGCGCCGGCGTCGACCTCGGCCAGCCGATCACGACCACGTGCGGCTCCGGTGTCACCGCCTGCGTGCTCGCGCTCGCTCTCCACCTCATCGGCCGATCCGACGTAGCGGTCTACGACGGCTCGTGGACGGAATGGGGCGGCCGCGCCGACACGCCGGTGGAATGAGAGGAGATCAGCCATGGCCACCACCGAGACGTACACGCTCGACGCATTCACCGCGGACCTCGATCGCATCACGCGCGAGGAAACGGCCGCCGAGCGCATCACCGAGCGCGCGGCGCCGCTCCTCGCGCGGCTCGTGCAGAATCCGTCATCGATCCCCCCGAGGTATCTGCGATCGACGGCCGAGAGCCGCGGGCGTTACATGCTGCACCGCGCGCCGCGGTTCAACGTGACGTCGGTGGTCTGGCGGCCCGGCGACACGGCCGCCGCGCACAACCACGAGACGTGGGGTGTCATCGGCGTCATCGACAACGAGATCGAGGAGACGCGGTATCGCGTAAGCGAGCGCGGCGCCGGCAAGGCGACGCTCGAGGTCACCCGCGTCATGCGTCACCGTCCGGGGGACGTCTCACGGCTCATCCCGGGTGACGAGGTGCATCGCATGCACAATCCGACGGACAAGGACACCGTCGAGATTCACGTCTACGGCAAGGATCTCGTCAACTTGCCGCGCACGACGTGGGCGGACGACGGGACCGAGCACCCTCTCGTCAGCACCAAGTACTTGAATTGTTGATCAGGCGGCGGCGCGGAGCCCGGTGAGGCGCGGCAGCACGTCGCGCTCGTAGAATCTCAGGAAGCCTTGCTGATCCGGACCGACCTGATGGATGCAGATCTGGTCGTAGCCGGCATCCGCGTATTTCTTGATGGCGTCGACGTGGCGGTCGACGTCGGGACCGCAGATGATCGACCCGGCCGCCGCGTCCTCGGTCACCAGCGTGGCGACGTCCTCGAAATGCTTCGGCAGCGGCAGCTCCCACGAGAGCGAGCTCTCCATGGCCGCCGTCGGCCACCACTCATGGGCGGTCCGGCGCGCGGTCCGCTCGTCGGCGGCCCAGCAGACGGTGAGCTCGGAGATCTTCGGCTTGCCCCGGCCGCCGGCCACGTCGAATTTCTCGAGCATCTGCGCGTCGGGGGCCGTCCCGATGAGGCCGTCGCCGAGCTCGGCCGCCACTTCGGCGCTCTTCGGGCCACCGGCGGCGATCATGAGGGGCGGCAAGGTCTCGGGCAGCGTGTAGAGGCGGGCGTTCTCCACGGTGTAGTGCCGACCGTGGTGCGACTGGTTGCCCCCGCGCCAGAGAAGCCGGATCACCTCGATCGCCTCGCGCAGACGCTCCTGGCGCACCTCCGTCTCCGGCCAGCCTTCGCCGACGACGTGCTCGTTCAGGTTCTCACCCGTGCCGACGCCGAAGAAGAACCGGCCTTCCATCATCGCGGCCGCCGTTGCCGCCGCCTGGGCGATGATCGCCGGATGAATGCGGACCGTCGGGCACGTCACGCCGGTGCCGAGGCGCAGTCGCTTCGTGGCATGCGCGATGGCGCCGATCACGCACCATACGAAGGGGCTCTGTCCCTGCTTGTCGATCCACGGATGGTAGTGATCGGAGATGAGCGAAAAGGCGAAGCCGGCATCCTCCGCCATCGCCGCGTAGCGGACGAGGTCGTTTGGTCGCTGTTCTTCGCTCGACAGCTTGTATCCGAGCTCCACCATGGGACACCTCCGCTCTCGCCCATTGCAAGGCGTCCGCCACCGACGCTCACGCGTCGGGCGCGCGAAAACGCCACCAGGCGAGCACGGCGCCGAGGCCGACCAGGCCGAAGATCCCGGCCGTCCGGAACGCGATCGGCACGCCCCACTGCTCGGAGATGCTGCCGACGCTGAAGGCGCCGAACGGAAAGACGCCGCCGTAGATGAACGTATGGAGGCTCATGATGCGGCCGCGTAGCGCGTCGGGCGCCGCCAGCTGCAGGGCGACGTTGCAGCCGGTGACGACGATCACCGAGACCCAGCCGAGCAGGAACAGCGTCACGGCCGCGATCATGAAATCGCGGAGGATCGACATCAGCAGCAGCCCGCCGCACGAGAGAAACCCAGTCACGAACAACAGCACGACCGACGGCGCCGGCAGCGCACCGAGTGTCAACGCGCCGCCGACGGCGCCCATGCCGACGGAGGCCATGAGCAGGCCGAGACCCTCGGGACCGCGCTGCACGACGTTACGCGCGAAGAGCGGTACGTAGATCGAGAAATTGAAGACGGTGATGCTGATCACGAACAGCACCCCGAGCACGAGCATGATGCGAGGCGTCCGCCGCGCGTAGGCCAGTCCTTCACCGATCTCCGCCGCGATACCCGTCCCCCGGCGCGGCAAGGGCGCGCCGCGCGCGCGGACGAGCAGCAGCGTCGCGATCACGACGACGAAGGCGACGCAGTTCAGCATGTAGGCGGGCGCGATCCCCGCTCTGGCGATGAGGAGGCCCCCGAGTCCCGGACCGACGATCCGCGCGGCGTTGAAGGCGGCGGAGTTGAGCGCGACGGCGTTCGGCACGGCGCCGCGATCGACGAGCTCGACCACGAACGACTGCCGTGTCGGCAGGTCGATCGTGTTGGCAATGCCCCAGACGACGACGAGCGCGCACACATGCCAGTAGCGCACGCGGCCGGTCCACACGAGCGTCGCCATCGTCAGCGTCTGCATGGCCATGAGCGACTGGGTGGCGATGAGCAGCCGCCGCTTCGGCAGTCGGTCGGCCACGGCGCCACCGACGATGGCGAAGAGCAGCACCGGCAGAAAGCTGAGGCTGCCCACGAGGCCCAGCCGCAGCGGCGAATTGGTGAGCGACAGCACCAGCCACGCCTGCGCGACCTGTTGCATCCACGTGCCGACGAGCGAGACGGCCTGGCCGGCGAAGAAGATGCGAAAGTCCCGGTGGTTGAGCGCCCGAAAGCCGGAAGGAAGGGTCATCGCCCGCGTTCCCCGGTGAGGATAACGCGGGCGATGACGCGGGCGACGTTTACTTCGGCTGCGGCGTGAGGCGCAGGTACGGCTTGAGCGTGCGCCACCCCTTCGGGAACTTGCTCTTCGCCTCTTCGTCGGAGACGGCCGGCACGATGATGACGTCCTCGCCCTGCTTCCAGTTCACCGGCGTCGCCACGCGATGGGCATCGGTGAGCTGCAGGGAGTCGATGACGCGCAGGATCTCGTCGAAGTTCCGACCGGTGGTCTGCGGATAGGTGATCAGCAGCCGGATCTTCTTCTTCGGGTCGATGACGAACACCGTCCGCACGGTGAAGACTTCGTCGTGCGCCGGGTGGATCATCCCGTACAGCTCCGCGACCTTCTTCTGCGGATCGGCGATGATCGGGAAGTTCGGCGCCTGCCCCTGCGTCTCCTTGATGTCCTGCCCCCACTTGGCGTGCGAGTCGACGGGATCGATCGACAGTCCGATCGCCTTCACGTTCCGGCGGTCGAACTCGGGCTTGAGCCGGGCCACATACCCGAGCTCGGTCGTGCAGACCGGCGTGAAGTCGCGCGGGTGCGAGAACAACACGACCCACGAATCACCGATGAAGTCGTGGAACTTGATGGGACCGGACGTGCTCTCGGCGGAGAAATCCGGTGCGGTGTCTCCCAGTCTCAGTGACATGGCTCCCCTTTCAGGCCGCGGCGCGGGCGGTGGTGCCGCCTGCCACACGGACGATGTAGTCGCCGAAGGCCGGGAACGGGTCGAACCCCAGCACGCGCGGTGCATCGGCGACGAAGTTGGAGGTCGCATTGACGTCGTAGAAGTACGGCAGACCGTCGCGGGCGCTCACGAGATACTCGACTCCTCCGACGTCGATCGACGCGGCGCGCGTCAGCGCGATGGCCTCGGCCACCACGTCGTCCGGGGCATCATACCGCGTGACGTCGAGTCCCGGGCGAACGTCGATCGGGCACGCGCCCAGCTCGGCGGTCGCCGGCGGGGGCGCCTCGCAGATGTCAGCCGGGCAGAGATTGAAGTCCTCCGCGCGCTTCACGATGCGAATCGCGTAGAGCACGCGCCCGTCGAGCACCTCGACGCGCACGATGGCGCCGTCGCGCGGCTCGACGTACTCCTGCAGCAGCGCCACGCCGTCGGGTCCGAAGTCGAGCGCGCCCGCACGGGCCTCGAGCGCGTCGCGGTCGTCGAAGCGCTCGATCAGGGCGCCGGAGCCGCCGACGTTCGGCTTCACGAGCACGGGGAAACGAATGGCGTCGACCGCCTTGCGGAGCTGATCAGCGTGATTCACGATGACGGTGCGCGGATAGCGGACGCCGAGTCGCTCGAACAGACCGAGCTGCAGCGCTTTCGACTTCTCGAAGCGGTACGCCGCCACCGGGTTGATGACCGGCACGCCGAGCGCCTGGTAGTGGTCGAGCAGCGCCTCCGTATAGAACAGAACGCTCGCGTGACCGCGTCGATGCGAGGACGGGCTCGAGCGATTGACCAGCACGTCATACGCCGGGCGCCGGTCCCTCGGAGCGAAGCCGTGGCTCGAGTGATCGATCCGCTCCACCGTCAGGCCGCGCCCTTCGAGCTCGGCGATGAGCCGCTTCGACCAGTCCGGATGCTCGTCGAGAATTCCGACTCTCATAAACACCTTTCTTGATCGGATTTACGTATTGAATCAAAAATTGCCTGATCTGGCAAGGGGGTGCGAGATACGGTACCGTCCGGGCAGCCGAGGAGGGCACACGCATGGAGATCGCAATCCTGGCTTTCGATGGGATGACCGCGCTGGACGCGGTCGGCCCGGCCCAGGTGCTCGCATTTCTGCCCGGCGCGTCGCTCCGGTGGACGTCGGCCGCACCCGGACCGCAGCGGACCGACGCCGGCACCAGCATCGTGGCGCCGCATTCGCTCGCCGACGTCCCAGCACCCGACATCGTCGTTGTCCCGGGCGGGCTGGACGTGCGGCCGGTGATGGCGGACGGGCGAGTCCTCGACTGGCTGCGAGCGGCTCACGTCACGACGCGATGGACGACGTCCGTATGTACCGGCGCGCTCGTTCTCGGCGCCGCCGGCCTGCTCAAAGGTCGCCGCGCCACGACGCACTGGGCGATGGTGGACCGCCTGGCAAAACTAGGCGCGACGGCGGTGAGCGAGCGCGTGGTCGTCGACGGCAAGATCGTCACCGCCGCCGGCGTGTCGGCCGGCATCGACATGGCGCTGCGGCTGGCCGCGCGGGTCGCCGGCGACACCGTCGCGCAGGGCATTCAGCTGGGCATCGAGTACGACCCGCAGCCGCCGTTCGCGGGCTCGCCGGCGACGGCGCCGGCGGCGGTGGTCGACGCCGCGCGCCGGGCGCTGTCGAAGGCCGGCGGCTGAGGCCTACTTCTCGAGATCCGCCTCCGACGTCGTCGCCGTGCCCTTGTAGAGGAAGCGCTGCGCGCGCTTGCCGGTGTCGACTTCCGTCGTGTAGATGTTGCCCTTCGAGTCCACGGCGATGTTGTGCACCCAGTGAAACTGCCCGGCCGAGCGCCCGCTGCGACCGAGGCGGGCGACGACTTTGCCGCTGTCACGCACGAGCGTCCACACGGTGTTGTTCTCGCCGTCGGCGTCGTAGAGCCACGTCTGACGCGAGTCCCGCGAGAGGTCGACGTCCCATGTCGAGCCGCTGCCGCGCGTGGCCGGCGCCACCGTGAGCTCACGCACGAAGGTGCCGTCCTTGCGAAATACCTGGATGCGATTGTTCGGCCGGTCGCAGACGTAGACGAGCCCGTCGCGCGACAGTCGGACGCAGTGGACCGGATTGCCGAACGGCTTGACGCCTGGCTCGCCGGGTGGTCGGCCGTTGGCGCCCCAGTGCCGCTTGTAGGCGCCGGTCTGCGCGTCGAAGACGATGACGCGATGGTTGCCGTAGCCGTCGGCCACGAACAGCTCGTTGGCGTCACGATCGACGAGCATGGCCGCCGGCCGGCCGAGATTGTGCGTGTCCTTGTCGCCGCCCGATTGTCCGTGCTTGCCGATCTGCAGCAAGAATTTGCCATCGCGCGTGAACTTCAAGATGTGCGCGTCCTTCGGCCCGTTGCCGGCGAGCCAGACGTGGCCTTCGTGGTCGACGTGAATTCCGTGCTCGTTGTCGGGCCACTCGTAGCCCGCGCCGGGACCGCCCCAGGCCTGGAGCAGATTGCCTTCGGCGTCGAACTGCAGCACCGGCGGCGCCGGCACGCAGCACAGGGAGCGCGGCGGCGCCAGCGTCGCGCCTCGCTCGTCGTCGGTGAGGCTCTTCGGACGCTGCACGACCCAGATGTGGTCCTGCGCATCGACGGCCACGCCCGCCGCCTGGCCCATGAGCCAGCGATGCGGCAGCGGCTTCGGCCACGCCGCATCGACCTCGAACCGTGGCGCGACGTTCTCACCGGCGCGCTGGGCGGCGGCGCCCAGCACGCCGCTGGCGAGCGTGACCACGATGGCGATCGCGATACGGCGCGCACGCGTCATGCGATCTCCTGCGGAGCGTCGATGGCTGCGTTGCCGCTATAGCATAGACGTACGCGAAACGAGCGCGTTTCCGCTACGCGGCACGCGACATCGGGTAGCCCGCCATGGTCCACGCTTCGACGCCGCCCTCGAGGGCCGTGGCATCGAAGCCGCGCGCGCGCAGTTGCTCCGCCTGCCTGGCGGAGGTCGCTTCGTGGGGTCAGGCACAGTACAGGATGATCTCGCGATCCTTCGGCAGCGACGCCTGCATCCGCTCGAACTCGGCGAGCGAGACCGCCCCTTCGAGCTTGATCGATGCGCACTTCGCCTCGTCGTCATACGCGCAGACGAGCACCGCCTGCCCGCCCTGCACCTTCTGCCGCGCGTCCTCCGCGCTGATTCGTGGGACTTCGGCCATGATCGCACCTCCCTGGCGGCAGCCACGTGCATCGTGGGTGCCGCCGAGTTCAGCGCGCGGCCGGTAAGATTCCCGATTTCGCGAGCGAGTCCGGACGGCGACGGCGCCAACGTCCCGCGTCGACGGCGGTGAGGAAATCGAGCACGGCGCGGTTGAAGGCGTCGGGCTCCTCGAGGTTCACGGCGTGGCCGGTCTTCGGCAGCACGACGAGGCCGGAGGTGGGGATCTTGCGCTTCATGAAGAGGCCGGGCTCGAGGCACGGCTCGTCCTCGTCACCGGTGACGATGAGCGTAGGGACCTCGAGCAGCGTCATGCGCGCCTCGAGCGAATAGATCGTCGGTCGCTTCATCTGAACGCCGCGCATGGTCAGCGCGTGCCCCTTGGCGGAGCCGGCCACCAGCCGGTCGCGGAACTCCTTCCAGCCGAGCGGGTCCTTTTCCAGATACTGCACGCGCGACGGACCGTGCGCGTAGTAGTCGCCGGTCTTCTCCATGCCCTCCGTCTCGAAGCGGCGAATGACGACCTCGCTATCGCGCTTGTGGCCTTCGGGATCGTCGCTGCCGTAACCGGCGCCCGCCACCACCAGCGACAGCGCGCGCTCCGGATACGACAGGCCGAAATGCAGCGTGGCGTAACCGCCCATCGACAGCCCGCACACGTGCGCCGTGTCGATGCGCAGATGATCGAGCACGCCCTTGATGTCGTCGGCGGCTTGCTGCTGCGAATAGGCGCCGGGATCGTCCGGCACGTCGGAGGGCGGATAGCCCCGCGCGTTGAACGCGATGGTGCGATAGCGGCGAGAAAAGAAGCGAATCTGAGGCTGCCAGCTCTCGGCGTCACCCGCGAACTCGTGCACGAAGACGAGCGGCACGCCCTCGCCCGCTTCGACGTAATGCAGTCGAACACCACCCACATTGGCCATCGGCATCGCTAGGGTCCTCCGACGAGCATCCGCCGCGCCGCTTCGGCGGCGGGTTGACCGACCACGACGCCGACGCGCCGGGCCGTCCGGTTCACCGCAGACACCACGCCATCGGCATACGTGCTCGCCGGATCGCCGATGCGCGCCGACATCGCGTCCACGCAGGCGGCGGCGACGTCCACCGCGTCGAGCGCGTCGAGACCGCTGACGCCCGAGGCCTCGCGGGCACCACCGCCGTCGTTGAACAGGGCGCCGCGCGGCCTGACGCTCAAGAGCCGCTCGACGTTGACGCGCCCGCCGTGCGAGCCGGCGCACAGCACGTCACCCCGGTTCTCGGGGCCGGCGAACGACATGGACTCCACGAGCACGACACGGCTCCCGCCGACGTCGGCGGCGACGCGCGGGCGGCGGTCGACCAGCGGCACCGGCGACGCCGTGCCGGGCGGAGCGCCGAGCATCGTGCGCGCCGCCACCGCCGCGCGTTGCGTGGCGGCGACGCCGAGCGCTGCCGCGTGCGCGTTCACGTGCGCGATGACGCCGTCCTGCCAGACGCTCCAGCCATCGCCGAGGCGGGCCGAGCGCGTCTCCACCGCCGCCGCGGGTATCCCGAGGTCGTCGGCAAGCGGCAAGCCGGAGATGCCGGCCTCGTCGCGACCGACGCCGGCGGCGTGCGCGATCAGTCCGCGCACGCCACGCTCGAGCGCGAAGCCGAACGCGAGCGCGCCGGCGAACGAGCCGGCGACGACGACGTCGCGGACACTGAGACGCCCGTCACAGAACGTGAGCGAGTCGAGGACGACGATGCGATCCGATCCGGAGGCGGCGGCGATCTGCACGCCGCGTATTATCGCCGGTCGGCCTGCTCTTCGCCGTCCTCGTCGTCCGCTGGCGCTTCGCCAACGGGCGCGGCACCGGGAATGAAATTCGCCGGCGGCTCATCGCCCTTCTTGCGGCGCGCGTCGCCCGCCGGCGCCGTCTGCCGTCGGGCACGGGCCTGGTCATCCGGCCGATCGCGGCCGGCGATCTTGTAGTGGTCCGGGTTGACGTTGTTCTTGCCGCTCATGCCGCCCTCCGCTGCAGTCGATATCGCAGGATGGCGCCGACGCCGCCCGCCTCGGCCAGCAGCGTCGGGTCCTCGATGAAGATCACGCGCGCGTCCGTCTGGCGCGCCTTGGCCACCACCTCATCGGCCACGGCCGCGCCGTCGGCGCCTTCCAGCTGATCGGGCGACGCCACGAGCAGCAGCTCGTGCACCTGGCCGTTCTCGAGCGCCGCTCGGGTGCCGGCGAGCCCGAGCATTCCGAGACCACCGGCGCGGTACGCGTCGTACATGCGCGCGACGCGCTCGGCGTCGTCGCGCGCCTCCTGGCCGGGCATGATCGCGAGCGTCTCGCGCAGGATCTCGGCCTCGGACGCCCCGACACCGAGGCGAGGCAGCTCGGTCACCAGCGCGGCCAGCGGCTTCGTCAGCTGCGCGCGCAGCAGCGCGATCGTGGATTCGTTGCCGGCGATGGCGACGTGATCGATCCGCTCCTCGCGCACGATCCGCTCGAGCGCCTCCACCACCTCGGCGGTGTGCTCGGCGCGATGGTGATCGACATGTCGCTGATAGCGGGCCTGGGACCACCCGCCCATGTCGGTACGGCCGAGCTTCGGACTCTCGACCGCGCCCCGCGGCTCGATCGTGCCGAGGCCGACCACGAAGATCCGCGCGAGGTTGGTATCGGTCACGGCGACCGCCCAGCGGCGGTAACGATCGAGCACACGTGCCAGCGGATAGAGATGTGGCCGCGACGCGACGTAGATCTCCGTCGCCGGAAGCGCGACCTCGAGCTCGAGTGTCTCGAACACGCCGCTGCTCGTGCAGGTGAAGACGGCCACGCCGTTCGCCGACGGCCGGTGCTCACGCTCGAGCCACGCCAGCGCGCGCTCGGCGTCCGCGTCGAAGTCTGCACGCGCCGCCGTGCGGCGGCCGTAGCTCTTCGCCCGCTCGCCGAGCTCCTTGCGAAGGCTGGCCTGCCAGTGCTCGCGGCCCGTGTTGTCGGGCCGGGCGTCGACGTAGATGCTCAGGAACGGCAAGTCCGCCGGCTCGAAGGCGGCCAGGCGATCGAGGACACTGGCGACGTCGGACATAGGCATCCCTCCGTGTGTCGAGGCCGCAAGGCGAATGCCAGCGACGCCCCGAGCGTGTTGGCACGCCGCTCGCTCAGCACGGGCAGATCAGCGAGGGAGGGCGCGATGGACCACACGCGCGAACGACTGGAACGCGAGCGGGACGCGGCGATCGGACGACTCCGCGAGCTCGGCATCTCACCGCATCTCGACGACGAGGAGGCGCCGCACGCCGGCACCGACACCGTACGCGACGAAGGCGACGTCGCGCAGGCCAGCGAGCGGCAGGACCTGAGCTTCATGACGCGCGAGCGAGCGGCCGAGCGCGTCAATCAGCTCAGCGCCGCCCTCCGGCGGCTGCACGAAGGCCACTACGGCACCTGCGAGCGCTGCGGCGACGCCATCGAGCCCGCGCGCCTGGCCGCGTTGCCGGAGGCCACGACGTGTCGCGCGTGTCAGGAGGCGCTCGAGCGCGAGCGCGGGCAGGCTGCCTAGCGCGTCAGCCGAGTTGTTGGCGCTCCTCGTCCCAGATGGCGAAGCACGCCTGATGAAACCGGAGCGTCGCGCCACTAGATTGCTCGCACTCACACTCGATCTCCAGCCGCGTGATCGACCGCTGGCAGAGCGAGCATGCCTGACCGACGCCAGGCCCGAACCAGGTGACCTGGCATTTCTCGCGCGGCAACTCGCCGCGCTGCAGCCTGTCGCGGGTGAACGACCGCAGCTCATCGAGCTCCATTGAAGTCCTCCAAGTTCGCCCGTGAACGACGGGTGCCCGGATTGCGAACGGCATGCCAGCGAGCGTGGTACCCTTCGGCACACGATGACGCCGTCGGCGATGCGCGCGTCGTTCTACGAAGGGCCCGGTCGGTTCACGACCGGCTCGGTCGCCGTCCCGAAAGCCGGTGCCGGCGAGGCGCTGCTGCGCGTGCGCCGTGTCGGCATCTGCGGCACGGACCTGCACATCTTCCAGGGGCACCTCGATCACCGCGTGCCGCGCGGGGGCGTGATCGGCCACGAGACGTTCGCGGAGGTTGTCGAGGCGCCGGCGGGCTCGGCATTCGCCGCCGGCGATCGCGTCGTCGTCGAACCGGTGCTGTCGTGCGGGCGCTGTCGCGCGTGCGCCATGGGCGCCCGGTACCTCTGCTATGACCTGAAGATCCTCGGCGTCGACGTACCGGGCGGCATGCGCGAGTTCTACCCCGTCCCGATCGACCGGCTCATCAAGGTTCCGGCGTCGCTGTCCGACGACGAGGCGGCCGTGATCGAGCCGCTCGCGGTCGCGGTGCACGACGTGCGCCGCGCCGCCGTCAAGTCGGGCGATTCCGTCTTCGTCTTCGGCGGTGGTCCTATCGGTGCGCTCATCGGCCTCGTCTGCCGCCAGCTCGGCGCCCGCGTGATCGTCGCCGAGCTGAATGAATTCCGGCTCGGCCTGCTCGGTCAGCTGGGTCTCGATACGCTCGGACCGGGTCGCGATCCGGTGAAGTTCACCAACGAGTGGACGAATGGAGTCGGTGCCGACGTTGCGTTCGAAGTCACCGGCAATCCGGCGGCGGCACGCGTCGTGACGGACGTGGTTCGCGTGTGGGGCACGGTGAGCATTGTGGCGATCCATGCCGAGCCGGTGGCGGTGAATCTGTACCAGATGTTCGCCCGCGAGCTGGTGATGCACGGCAGCCGGCTGTACGGACGCGATGACTGGGAGGAGGCGATTCGCCTGGCGGCGAGCGGCGCCGTCCCCGTCGGCCCGCTCGTCAGTCGGCGCATCCCGCTGGAGGCGCTCGCCGACGGCATGCAAGCGGCGCTCGGAGGCGCCAGTGTCATGAAGATCCTGGTGGAGCTGTGAGACCCGCGCTGGCGGTCGCGCTGCTGGCGCTCGCCGGCTGCGCACCGCACTTCGACGTCGGGGGCAGCGACTGGGCAAAGCCGGACGCGCACGTTCAGCAAACGACGCTGGACGAGACCGAGTGCGCGCGCGCGGCGAGCCGCGCCTACTGGACGCCCGACCTCATCCTCGGCGGCCTGCTGGACGTCGTCCGCGTGAAGACCGAGAACGGCCAGATGGAGACGTCGTTCGACAGCTGCATGCGCCGCAAGGGTTACGAGCCGGCGCGGTCGTAGCTCAGGCCGCGCGGTCCGTGAGCCCCTGCTCGCCCGTCATTCGGGCGCAGCTCGCGCAGCAGAAGAACTGGCCGTGTGCCTCGACGCCGTGGCCGATGACCTTGCACCCACAATGCGCGCACGCAGGCGCCAGCCGATGGATGGCGCACTCGAAGCTATCGAACACGTGACGCTCGCCCGCCGCCGTCACCTCGAACGCCTTGTCGTATTCGTTGTGGCAGACCTCGCACTTCGCCATGACGGCACCTCCGTTCCGTCGAAGGTGCAAGCGTGACGCCACGGACCTCGCGGTGAGCGCGGGCTGGCTCGTCGGCGCGGCGATCGTCGCCCTCGCCGCCTTCGTTCATGGCCTGGCCGGCTTCGGCATCGGCCTCGTGTCGCTCGCGTTCCTGCCGTTCGTCATGTCGCCGGTTACCGCAGTCGTGCTGATGACCGTCTACACGGTCGTCTTCTCCGCGGGCATGCTGCTGCCACTCCGCGGTGAAGTCGCCTGGCGCGCGCTGCTCCTTCTCGGCACGGGGACGGTGCTCGGCACGCCGCTCGGCGTGTGGGTGCTGGCGGCGCTGCCGGCGTCGACGCTCACCCGTCTGATCGGCATCACGCTCATCGCCATCGTCCTGGTCGAGTGGCTCGGGTTCTATCCGGAGCGGCTGGCGGGCCGCGGCTGGGCGCTCGGCGCGGGTGTGGCAGCCGGCATCGCAGGTGGCGCCGTCGGCACGCCGGGGCCGCCGGTCATTCTGTACACGACGGCGCAGGGCTGGTCACCGCGCGCCGTGAAGGGCACACTCCAGGCGTTCTTCTTCGTGAACCAGGTGGCCATCCTGGTCGGCTACTGGTGGGCGGGGCTGGTGACCGCGGACGTCACGCGCGCCGCCGTGCTGTTCGTCGCGCCGGCGGCGGTTGCCCTCGTCCTCGGTGTCGCTCTCTTCAACCGCGTCGATCAGGCGAGCTTCCGGCGGATCGTTTTCGCCGTCCTGTTCTTTTCCGGTGTCGTCCTGCTCGTGCGCGGCTAACGCGACGCCGTCTTCCAGGCGGCGACGTTGGCCTCGATCTGCGCGGCGTGATCCTCGAGGTGCGCCGCGTAGATGCGCAGCCAGTCTTCCGCCCCGTAGCGTCCGGAGCCGGTGTGGCGTCCGACGCGCGTCCAGGCGCTGTCCGGCAGGCGGTGGAGAAGGGCCAGCGTGTTCGCGCGCACGGCGTCCACCGTCGCCAGAGCGAGATCGAGCGGATGCCCGTGGTAGTCGAATGTGACGGCCCACTGGGCTTCGTCGTAGGCGAGCACAACGGGATCGGGCTCGGCGGCGAGATACCGAATGCGCGCGTAGGCATTGGTCTCCGAGTCCGCGCAGTGCACGACGACCTCGTGCGCCGACCATTCGCCCGGCGCTGGCCGCCACTGCAACGCGTCGGCGGGAACCGTGGCCAGCGCCGCGCGCAGCCGCGCGGGGCCGTCGCCGTATCGTCCGATGAGCGCGTCGCGCTCGGTGAGCGTCAGTGCCATGGCGGCCGCCTCCCTGGCCCTTCGATGCTGGATCACGTGCTATCGTTTCGGGGCCGTACGACTTTACCCGAAAGGACGAGCCATGAGCGTCAAGCGACTTCAGGTAGGACCCCGCCTCAGCCAGGCGGTCGTGCACGGCAATACGGTGTACCTGGCCGGGATCGTGGCCGGCGACGAGCCGACGACGAAGGCGCAGACGGAGACAATCCTCAAGAAGATCGACGGTCTCCTGGCCGCCGCGGGCAGCAACAAGACGAAGCTGCTCTCCGCGACGATCTACCTCGCCGATATGAAGAAGTACGACGAGATGAATGCCGCGTGGGATGCGTGGGTCGACCCGATGAACACACCGGCGCGCGCCACCGTGGAGGCGAAGCTTGCGCAGCAGAAGTACCTCGTCGAGATCATGGTGACGGCGGCGATCTAGCGATGTCCCGCTTCACCGGCAAAGTGGTCGTCGTGACAGGAGCCGGCGGCGGCATCGGGCGGGCGACCGCCGCCCGGCTCGCCGCTGAAGGCGCCAGCCTCGTCCTCGTCGACCGCATGAAGGACGCGCTCGCCGAGACGCGCGAGGTGACGGAGCGTAGTGGCGTGACGGTGGTCGCCGTCGAAGCCGACGTCACGCGGTGGCGCGATGTGGAGCGTTACGTGATGGCGGCCACCGAGCGCTTCGGCGGCATCGACGCCTTCTTCAACAACGCGGGCGTTCTCGGCGCCGTGCGCCCGCTCGTCGACTACCCGGAGGCGGAGTTCGACCGCGTCATGGCCGTCAACGTGAAAGGGGTGTGGCTCGGCATGAAAGCCGTCGCGCCCGTCATGGCCGCGCGCGGGGGTGGTGCGATCGTCAACACCGCGTCGATCGCCGGACTGCGAGGCTCGCCGAACCTCGTTGCCTACACGGCGAGCAAGCACGCGGTCATCGGCCTCACGCGCAGCGCGGCCATCGAGCTGATCCGCCGCGGGATCCGCGTGAATGCGGTGTGCCCGGCTCCGATCGAGACGCCGATGGCACGCGAGCTCGAGCACGGCTTCGGTGGCGACAACCCCGCGCGTGCGCACGAGCGCTTCGCCGCCTCGATCCCGATGCGGCGCTTCGGTGAGCCGGACGAGGTCGCCGCGCTCGTCGTGTTCCTGCTCGGACCCGACGCGAGCTACGTCAACGGCGGCATCTACACCGTCGACGGCGGCTCCATGGCGTAGCCGTCACCGCTCGGTGAACGGATACGCGAGCTGCCGCACGTAATCGGCGGGCACCGGTCGGCCCGCGATCCCGTACGTCGCCGGCCAGCGCTCCGCCGGCATGTAGTAGGTCCCGAACAGCCGATCGAGTACCGGCAGGTGCACCGCGAAATTCTTGTCGACGGCGTCGCCCTCGGCGGCGTGATGCCAGTGATGGAACCGCGGCGTGGCGATCAGGTGGGCGAGCCAGCCGAACCGGAAGCCGACGTTGGCATGGATGAACACCGCGTGAAACGACACGAACACCAGGTACGCGTAGACGGCCGGCGGCGCGAAGCCGAGCACGTAGAGGGGCACGAAGACGAGCGCGCGCGTGACGACCACGTCGACGAGGTGCATTCGCGAGCCGGCAAGCCAATCCATGACCTCCGACGAATGATGCACGGCGTGGAAGCGCCACAGCCACGGCACCACGTGAAAGAGCCGATGGATTGCGTACTCGGAGAGATCCGCCACGAGCAGGATCTCGACGAGCTGCACCACGTACGGCTGCGACGCCACCGCCGACTGGATCGACGGGTGCACCGCCCAGCGAAAGAAGATGGCAGCGGGCATGAGCGTGAGCAGCACGGTGAGCTGCACGAGCAGATGGCTGACGGCGAAGTGGGCGAGATCGGTCGTCCACGCCGGTCGCAGCACACGCTGCGGCAGCCGGGCGAACAGCTGCTCGAGCGGCACGAACAGCATCGAGAGGCCGAGCACGTTCAGCAGGAACCAGTCGAGACCGAGATACCGCGTGCCCTCCAGCGAGCCGATGTCGACCTGTGAGCCACCCAGGAGCAGTGCTCCCACCACGAGCGTGAGCGCCGTCAGCCCGAGGGGCGCCCGGCGGCTCAGCACGATGCTCAGCACCGCGAGGCCGAAGGCGCCGACGAGAACGACGTGGATGAGGAACCGGATGATGTCCATCGGATAGACCGCACGCGCGTCCGGCACCGTCAGCAGCGCGGGGTAGCGGATACAGAGCACGGCGCCGATCCCGAGCGCGCCCAGCGCCACCGCGCAGACGCCGCTGATCCAGCCGGCACCGAACCGACGCTCGTAGCCGAGAGCCCGCTCAGTCACGGGCCGTCGCCGCCGCGTGAGCCTAGTTGCAGGCTTCGAAGAGCCCGGCCGCGCCCTGGCCGCCGCCGATGCACATCGTCACCACGCCGTACCGGGCTTTGCGCTTCAGCATCTCGTTGGCAATGGTGCCGACCATCCGGGAGCCCGTCATTCCGAACGGATGTCCGATCGAGATCGAGCCGCCGTTCACGTTCAGCTTCTCGGGATCGAGGCCGAGCTTGTCGCGGCAATAGATCACCTGGGAGGCGAATGCCTCGTTGAGCTCCCACACGTCGATGTCCTTCACGGCGAGCCCGTGGCGCTTCAGCAGCTTCGGCACCGCATACACGGGACCGATGCCCATCTCATCGGGCTCGCAGCCGGCGATGGCGAAGCCGCGGAAGATGAGCTTCGGCTTGATCCCCAGCGCCTTCGCTCGCTCCATCGACATGAGGAGCGTGGCCGAGGCGCCATCGCTCAGCTGCGAGGAGTTGCCGGCGGTGACCGTCCCCTGTCCGCTGGTCTTGTCGAAGTGCGGCGGGAGCGACGCGAGGCCCTCCAGCGTCGTGTCCGGCCGATTGCACTCGTCCTTCTCCACGTAATAGGGCTCCTCGCCGACCTTCTCGCCGGTCTTCTTGTCGAGGACGGCGCGCGTCACGTGCATGGGCGCCAGCTCCTCCTTGAAGAAGCCCTCCTGCTGCGCGCGCGCCGTGCGCTGCTGGCTCGAGAGCGAGTAGCGATCCTGCGCCTCGCGGGTGATCTTGTAGCGCTTGGCCACCACCTCGGCCGTGTCGCCCATGACCATGTAGATGCCGGGCAGGTGCTCCTTCACCCACGGGTTCGGCGCGCTGTCCCGCTGCATCATCGTGATCGACTCGACGCCGCCGCCGAACACCACGTCGGCGCCCTGGTTCACGATGTAGTCGGCCGCGATGGCGATCGCGTTGAGCCCTGACGAGCAGAAGCGATTGATGGTGAGACCGGCCACGCTGACGGGGAGTCCGGCACGCATCGCCGACACGCGCGCGATATTGTGGCCCTGCGAGCCGTGCGGCTGGCCGCAGCCGAGGATGACGTCCTCCACCTCGCTCGGATCGAGCCGCGGCACCTTCCCGAGCGCGTCCTTGATGCAATGCGCCGCCAGATCCGACGGCAGGGTCATGTTGAACGAGCCGCGCTGCGACTTGGCGAGCGGCGTGCGGGAGCTGGCAACGACGACGGCTTCCCTCATGGCGGTTCCTTTCGTCCGGGCGAGTGTAGGCCGATAGTATCATCGCCAGCCGACGACCCGTGGCGGGAGGAACGCGCCGCGCGACGGCCGATGGCGATTGACAGAGCAAAACGTACGCTGGCGCGCTCCTCGCCGGTGGCAATGATCTTGTAGTTCTCCTCGTGCGGCAACGCATCTCCAAGGAGGTCGTAATGACGAGAGCTACAACGATTCTAGGGTCAGCGGTGGCGACGCTCAGCATCCTGCTCCCCGCGGCGGCAATCGCAGGGAGCCTGACGCGCGCAGATTTCGATCGCTGCAATCAGCAGGCGATGCAGGTGGCAGGGGTCTCGGGCAGCCCGTCCGCATCCCCGGCCACGTCCGGCTCGATGAGCACCGGCACCACGGGCGCATCGGGGTCGATCGGCAGCGGAACCACCGGCGCGTCCGGTTCGGTCGGCAGCGGGAGCACCGGGGCCACGAGTGGAACCGGCGTGAGCACGAGCTCGCCGTCGGGCCACACCGTCAGCTCACCGGCAACGGGTAGCGTGAGCTCGCCGTCGGGATCTGGCGGGGTCAGCTCGTATCCGTCGGGCTCGTCGACGAGCGGCAGCGTGTCATCGGGATCGACCGGGACGAGCGTTTCCGGCGGCTCCACGACCGGCGGGGCGGTCGGCGGCTCCACGATGGGCTCGGCAAGCGACCAGCACATCGAGCGAGCCGTCCAGGCGTATCGCGCGTGCCTGCAACGGTAACCTGCCCGCGCTGACGTTCACCCTGGCGGCCGGCGCGCACGCGCGCGCCGGCCGCTACCGTGCTTCCGGCGGCGCGCCGGCCGCCCAGCCCGCTGCCACATCCTTCGAGACGTCGCGCTGGAACGTGGGCGAGATGATGATCTCCTCGATCACCGTCCGCTGCGGCATGGTGCACACGAGCAGGATCGCGCTGGCGACGTCTTCGGCCTGCATCATCGTCGAGCGCGCCTTCGCATCGGGCACGAGCGGACGCTTGTCGAGAATGGGCGTGTCGACCTCGGCCGGAAAGATCGTGCAGGCGCGGATGCCCTTGTTGCGCAGCTCCGCGTGCGTGGCCTGCATGACCGCACGCGCCCCCGCCTTGGCGGCGCCGTACGCGACACCGCCCAACCCGCCCGGGCGCAGCGCCGCCAGCGAGGCGACCGTGACCACCGTCCCCGCGCCGCGCTCGAGCATCGACGGAAGCACCGACTGCGTGAGGGCGTACACGCCGGTCAGATTCACGTTGATGACCGACTCCCACTGCTCCTGCGGGGTCCACCGGATGCTGCGCGCGTGCGAGGACTCGCCCGCGTTGTTGATGAGGATGTCCACGCCGCCGAACGTCTTCACCGCCCACGCTCCGAGGTCGCGCGCTTCCGCGGATTTCGTGAGATCGCACGTGCGTGCCACGGCCGTGCCTTTCTCGCGCTCGATCTCGGCGACGACCTGCGCGAGCGGCTCCTTGCGCCGGCCGGCGACCACCACGCGCGCGCCCTCGCTCGCGAGCATCAGGCCGACGGCGCGGCCGATGCCGCTGCCGCCGCCGGTGACAATGGCGAGCTTGCCCTCGAGCGTCTTCATGTCAGCCTCTCGGCAGGCTCGAGGTCTCTGCGCACGTGCGCTCGACCTCGTCGATGGTCTTGGGGGTACCGGCCGTGAGGTTCTCGTGACCGCCGTCCGTGATGAGAATGTCGTCCTCGATCCGAACGCCGATACCGCGGAACTCCCTGGGCACCGGATGCGAGATCGTCTGCGCCTTGGCTTTTTCCTCCTCCTCGATCTTCTTGGCGGCGGCGATACCGAGGCGATAGCGGCGCTCCCACTGCTCCTCCTCGCTGTACTCGCGCAGCGTGAAGGTGACGCTCTCGCGCTCGGGATCGAAGTAGAGTCCCGGCTCCACCGTGAAGACCATCCCGGGCTCGAGGGCTCGCGAGCCGTGATGCATGCGGTAGTCGCCGACGTCGTGGACGTCCATGCCGAGCCAGTGACCGGTGCCGTGCATATAGAACTCGCGATAGTGATGCATGGCCAGCGAGTCGGCCACGTTACGCGGCAACAGCTTCAAATCGACGAGGCCTTCGGCGAGCACGCGCCGCGCGGCGTCGTGGATCACCTCGTACTTGACGCCCGGCCGCGCGGCCGCGATCCCCGCCTGGTTGGCGCGGAGGACCACCTCGTAGATGGCGCGCTGCGGACCGCTGAAACGCCCGTTCACCGGGAACGTGCGGGTGATGTCGGAGGCCATGTAGCCGTACTCGCAGCCGGCGTCGATCAGCAGCAGGTCGCCGTCGTCCATCCGTCGCGTGTTCTCGACGTAGTGCAGGATGCACGCATTGGCGCCGGCGGCCACGATCGACGGATAGGCATTGCGCGCGGAGCCGCGCGAGCGGAACACGAACTCGAGCGCCGCCTGCACCTCGTACTCGTGGAGCCCCGGCCGTGCGTAGCGCATGGCCTCCGCATGCGCGTCGCGACTGATATCGCACGCGCGGCGCAAGCGCGTCAGCTCCGCCGGTGTCTTCCGCAGGCGCAGCTCGTGCAGCAACGGACCGGGATCTTCCACGCGCACCGGCGTCGTGAAGCCTCGCGCGCGCGCCGCGCGCAACTCGGCCACCAGCCGGGTGACGCGGCCGTCGAAGGCCGGATTGCCGAGGCGATAGTAGACGGCGGCGCGGTCGATCGCGTACTCACGGAGCTTGGCGTCCAGCTGATCGATCGGATACGCGGCGTCGGCCCCGAACGTGGCGATGGCGCCTTCGACGCCGGCCCGCCGCCCGTTCCAGATCTCCATCTCTCGATCGCGCGGACGCACGAAGAGCACGTATCTCTCCTTGGCGTGCGCCGGGTTCACAATGGCAACGGCGTCGGGCTCGTCGAAGCCGGTCAGGAAGAAGAAGTCGCTGGCCTGGCGAAACTCGAAGTGCACATCGCCGTTGCGCAGCGACTCGCCAGCGCCGGGAACGATGGCCAGGGCGTCGCCGATGGCCGCCGCGAAGCGTTGCCGGCGCTCGAAGAACGGCGCGAGATCTGGGCTCATGGCTACCTTGATACCATAGCGACGAGCCGATGGCCCGCCTGAGCGTGCTCGACCAGTCTCCCGTTCGCAGCGGCGCCAAGCCCGCCGACGCGATCGCCGAGACGCTCGCGCTGGCCGAGGCGTGCGACCGTCTCGGCTACACGCGGTACTGGCTCGCCGAGCACCATTCGACGCCGGCGCTGGCCGGCTCCGCGCCCGAGGTATTGATCGGTCAGGTGGCGGCGCGCACGTCGCACATCCGCGTCGGGTCGGGCGGCGTGATGCTCCAGCACTACAGCCCCCTCAAGGTCGCCGAGTCCTTCCGCGTCCTCGAGACGCTGTTTCCCGGCCGCATCGATCTCGGCCTCGGCCGGGCGCCGGGCAGCGACCAGCTGACCGCCCGCGCGCTGGCGGGCCCGGGCGGCGGTGCGCCGGAGTTCTTCCCGCAGCAGGTCAGCGATCTGCTCGCGTGGCTGGGCGGCGAGCCGCCGCCCGAGCATCCGTTCAGCAAGGTTCGCGCGATGCCGACCGGCGAGACCATCCCCGAAGTGTGGCTGCTCGGCTCGAGCGATCAATCGGCGGCACTGGCCGCGCACTTCGGCACCGGATTCTCGTTCGCCCACTTCATCAACGCCGACGGCGGCGCCGAGATCACGCGCGCCTACATGCGTCAATTCAAGCCGTCGGCGGTGCGGGCGGAGCCAATGGCGAGCGTCGCCGTGTTCGTCGTCTGTGCCGAGACGGAGGCCGAGGCCGAGCGCCTGGCCACGAGCCGCGATCTCTTCATCGCGCGTCTCTACACCGGGCGCGGCGGGCGCTATCCGACGGTGGCGGAGGCGGCCGCGCATCCGTACACGGTGTGGGAGCAGCAGATCGTTCGTGAGGCGCGGCGCCGCCGCGTGGCGGGCACGCCCGCGCAATGCCGCGAGCGACTCCTATCGCTGGCGCGCGAGTACGGCGTCGACGAGATCGTCGTGGTGACCATCACCGAGACGGCCGCCACGCGCCTGCGCTCGTACGAGCTCCTCGCGGACGTCTTCGAGCTGCCGCGCCGCTAAACACGCCGCGCGTCCGGACCGCCGAACAGTCCATACGGACGGACGAACAGCACCGCCACCAGCACCAGATACGATGCGATATTGCTGAAGCCGCCGCCGACGACCGGATCGACGTAGCCCGCGGCCAGCGACTCGAGCACGCCGACGAGCATGGCGCCGACGATGGTGCCGCCGACGCTGTCGAGGCCGCCGATGATCACGATCGGAAAGATCTTCAGGCCGACCAGCGCCATGCCGAAGCCGCCGCCGGCCACCACGGTCCACAGGGTTCCACCCACGACCGACAGCACGCCGACGAGCGCCCAGGTGAGGCCGAAGTACCGATGAAGGTCGACGCCGATCGCCATGGCGCCTTGCTGATCGTCGGCGATAGCACGCAGGGCGATGCCGATCCGGCTACGCCGGAGCAGCGCTGTCAGCGCCGCGATGCAGAAACTCGCGACCAGTGCCGCCATCACCTTCTCCGCCGCCACCGGCACGCCGGCCACCAGGACCGCGTCGGGAGGCGTTGGCAGGATAGCGGCCGGCACCCCGGCGAAGAGCAGCGGCATCGCGCCTCGGATGAAGGTGGCGAGCCCGATCGTGATCATGATCAGGGCGATCACCGGCCGACCCGCCAGTCGGCGCAGCACGATCTCGTTGAACGCGACCATCACTGCAATCATCCCGGCGCAGCCCACGACCACGCTGCCGGCGAGGCCGAGCCCGAAGCCGTGCAGCCCCACCGCGACCAGGCGCGAGCCCAGCGTCACGCACTCGCCGACGGCGAAGTTGATCATGCGCGACGCCTTGTAGACGATGACGAACGAGAGCGCGATGAGCGCGTAGATCGCGCCGGTGAGCGCGCCGTCGATGAGCAGCGCGGTCAGGAAGGTCATGGCGCGACAGAGTAGCGCGTTCGCCGCGTATAATGGCCTCCTTCCACCAGCGAGGATGGATCGGAGCAGCGGAGCCACGACCTTCTCTCTCAGGCCACCCACGGAGGAGAGGGAAGCAGCGCTCCGATCAAAAGGAGACTCTCAATGGCAGACGCGGTCATCGTTTCGACAGCACGCACGCCGATCGGCAAGGCGTATCGCGGCGCCTTCAACAACACGCATGGCGCCGACATGGGCGGACACGTCATCAGCCACGCCGTCAAGCGTGCCGGCGTCGAGCCGGCGGAAGTCGAAGACGTCATTCTCGGCTGCGCGTTGCCCGAGGGGGCGACCGGCCAGAACATCGCCCGGCAAGCCGCGCTGCGCGCGGGGCTGCCGGTGACGACGGCCGGCATGACCGTCAACCGCTTCTGCTCGTCTGGGATGCAGGCGATCGCCCTGGCCGCTCAGCGCGTGATCGTCGACAAGGTCCCGATCGTGGTCGCGGGCGGGCTGGAGTCGATCAGCCTCGTGCAGACCGAGCACATGAACCTGTACCGGCTGCGCGACGAGTGGCTCGAGGAGCACAAGCCCGAGGTCTACATGACGATGATCGAGACCGCCGAGGTGGTGGCCAAGCGCTACTACATCACGCGCGAAAAGCAGGACGAGTACGCGCTCATCAGCCAGCAGCGGTGCGCAGCCGGACAGAAGGCGGGACGCTTCGCTGCCGAGATCGTACCCATGACGACGAACAAGGTGGTCGTCGACAAGGCCAGCGGCGAGACCCGCATCGAGGAGGTCACGCTCAAGCAGGACGAGGGCAATCGTCCGGATACGAGCGCCGAGGGCCTCGCGGCGCTGAAACCCGTCACCGGCGAGAAGGGTCACATCACCGCAGGCAACGCCAGCCAGCTCTCCGACGGCGCCTCGGCCTGCGTCGTGATGGATGCCGCCCTCGCCGCCAAGCGCGGACTCAAGCCGCTCGGCGTCTTCCGCGGGCTGTCGGTCGCCGCCTGCGAGCCGGACGAGATGGGCATCGGCCCGGTCTTCGCGGTGCCGCGCCTGCTGCAGCGCTTCGCGATCAAGATGGACGACGTCGGCCTGTGGGAACTGAACGAGGCGTTCGCCGTGCAGGTCGTCTACTGCCGCGACAAGCTCGGCATCCCGATGGATCGGTTGAACGTGGACGGTGGCGCCATCGCCATCGGCCATCCGTATGGCATGAGCGGCTCACGCATGGTCGGCCACGCGCTGATCGAGGGCAAGCGGCGCGGCGTCAAGTACGTCGTCTGCACGATGTGCATCGGCGGCGGGATGGGCGCGGCAGGCCTGTTCGAGGTGGTGTAGCGAGGCGGAGTAGAGGCGCGCTCCGGCTTTGCCGGGGCGCGCCGAACGTCAGGGGGGAATGGGGGGCCCTTCGAGGCCCCCCATTTCGAACAACGCGTTACTTCTTGGTCGGGTCGGTTGGCGCCTTGTCGGCGCTGTCCCGCTTGCCGTCCTTGTCGCTGTCCTTCACGCGCGGAGAGGTCGTCGACGGGCTGGCCGACGGCGAGCGGTCCGCCGCGCCGGCGGTGCCCTCGTAGCGCGGCGCTCTCTCGAGCTGGGCCTGATCCATCGTGATCATGGCCTTCTTGCCGTCGTGAGCGGCGCCCATCTTCAGATCGGACCACGGCACCACGACCTTCTTCTCGCCCACGCCGAGGAAGCCGCCGAGGCCGACGACCACGTGTGAGACCTTGCCGCTCTGCGGATCGATCAGGAGCCGATCGATCTCGCCGATGTCCTTGCCCTCGGCGTTCTTGATGCGCGTACCGATGATGTCGCTCGATTCGTGCAGGCCTGCCTCGTTCTTCCAGGCCGGCCGCGTGTCGGCGGGCTTCGCCTCCCGGGCGTCACGCTGCTTGCTGATCTCACGGTCGGAAGCCGGTCGATCGGCCGGCCGCGTCGTCTGCGCGTCCGCCATCAGCGGCAGGGCGACGACGAGCGCTGCGATACCGACGAGTACTTTCTTCATTGGTGCCCTCCTGATTAGGATCTCCCTGACCAGGAAACAGCAACGCCGATGCCAGCCAACGCTCAGCGGGCGCGCGACTCCACGAGGCGCCAGCCTGCCTCGGCGAGCGGCCGAGCGCGCTCGCCGCGCTCCCGAGCGTTTGGATCGTTTGCGGTGCCGGCGATGACGCGTCCCATGATGCCCTGCGCGATGGCGGCCAGGCGGAATTCGGCGAAGGCGATGTAAAAGTCCCAGTCGTCGATGCCGGCGCGACCGGTGCGTCGGCAGTACGCGTCGAGATAGGCGGCTTCGGTCGGAATACCGAGCTCGGCGAGCGGCGCGTCGCGCAGGCCTTCCCACTCGTTGCCCAGGTGGTAGGGCATGCAGTTGTAGGCGAGGTCCGCCATCGGATGGCCGAGCGTCGAGAGCTCCCAGTCGAGCACGGCCACCACGCGCGGCTCCGTGGGATGCATGATCATGTTGCCCGGCCGATAGTCGCCGTGCACGAGCGTGGTGTCGTCGCTCGCAGGAATGTGCTTCGGCAGCCACTCCATCAAGCGCTCCATCGCGTCGATCTTCTCCGTCTCCGAGGCGCGGTACTGCTGACTCCAGCGATGGACCTGTCGCGCGTAGTAGTTTCCCGGGCGCCCGAATTCCGCGAGGCCGACCTTCTGCCAGTCGACAGTGTGAAGCCGCGCCAGCACGTCGTTCATCGAGTCGTAGATGGCCGCCCGCTCGCTCCGCGTCGCCCCGGGCAGGTTCGCGTCGCGGAAGATGCGCCCGTGGACGCAGTCCATGACGTAGAAGATCGTGCCGATCACGGCCTCGTCCTCGCAAAGGACGTACGGGCGCGGCACGGGAACGGTCGTGTGCGCCGCCAGCGCGGCGAGCACACGGTACTCACGATCGACGGCGTGCGCCGATGGCAGCAGCTTGCCAGGCGGCTTGCGACGCAGCACGTACTCGCGGCCGGCGGCCGCGAGATAGTACGTCGGATTCGACTGGCCACCGCGAAACTGACGGACGGTGAGCGGTCCCGTGAAGCCGTCGATGCGCTCGCTCAGATAGCGCTCGAGCGCGCTCACGTCGAAGCGATGCACGTCGCGAACGTCGGCGAGGCCTTCCATGGGCCGTCGAGCATACCGCACTTGACGGGGCCTCGGGCGTCTCGCATCATCGCCGCGGAGGTCATCACCATGCGTTACGAGGTCGTCGAGGGCTGGGAGCAACTGCCGAGAGGGTACGAGCATCGCGACGTGGCCGGTGTGGCCGTCGACGGCGAAGACCGCGTGTTCTTGATCTGCCGCGGCGATCATCCAATCATCGCCTACGATCGCAAGGGCAGCTTTCTCCGCTCGTGGGGTGAAGGCGACTTCACGTACCGCACGCATGGCATCACCGTCGGTCCCGACGGCACCGTGTGGTGCACCGACGACGGCAATCACACCGTCCGCCAGTTCACGCCGCAGGGCAAGCTGCTGAAGACGCTCGGCACGCTCGACCAGCCCTCCGACACCGGCTACGACGGTCACGACTACATGACGATCCAGCGTGCGGCCGGGCCCTTCAACCGGCCGACCAACATCGCCATCGGCCCGCGCGGTGACCTCTACGTGTCCGACGGCTACGGCAATGCGCGCGTGCACCAGTTCTCGCCGACGGGCACGCTGAAGCGCTCGTGGGGCGAGCCCGGCACCGGCCCCGGCCAGTTCCACATTCCGCACGGCATCGCCGTGGCCGGCGACGGCCGCGTGTTCGTCTGCGATCGCGAGAACGATCGCATCCAGATCTTCAGTCCCGACGGCGAGTATCTGATGGAGTGGACCGATACGCAGCGGCCGACGCATCTCGTCTTCGACGACGCGGGACGCGCGTACGTCTCCGAGTTGTGGTGGCATCCCGGACAGGTCTCGCGGCGCCACGGCCCGACGCAGACCGCCAAGCACGGGCGCGTCAGCATCTTCGATCGCGACGGCCGCCTGCTCGCGCGCTGGGGTACCCCGGAGGCGACGAAGCCCGGCAGCTTCGCGGCGCCGCACGGCCTCGCCGTCGACTCCAAGGGCGACGTCTACGTCGGCGAGGTGACGTGGACCTTCGCCGTGAGCCGCGGCCTCGCCCCGGCCGACTGCCACACCTTCCAGAAGTTCGAGCTGAAGACGTAGCGCGCTACAGAGCCTCGGCGATGCGGATGAGCTCCTCGTACTCGCTCATCCAGTAATTGGCCTGGGTGAAGGTCGGGAACGCGCGCGGAAACGCCGGGTCGTCCCAGCGCCGCGCGATCCAGCCCGACATGTAGACGATGCGGAGCGCGCGCAGCGGCTCGGCCAGCGCGAGCGTCGATCGGTCGAACTCGCGGAAGAGCTCGTAGCCGGTCAGCAGATCCTCGCGCTCGCGCTGCGCCTCGTCGGAGTATCCGCGCGCGAGCAGCCAGAGATCCTGCACGGGCGGGCCGACCAGCATGTCGTCGAAGTCCACGAGGACGGGACCGTCGGCGGTCCACAGCACGTTGCCCCAGTGGAGGTCACCGTGGATGCGTTGCGCCCGGGCCGCCGCCAGCGGTGGCGCCACCGCGGTTGCGATGCGCATCGCCACGTCGCGATAGCGCGGCAGCAGCGCTTCCGGCATGAAGGCCCCGGCCGCCAGGGCGTCGAGCGGCTCGTGAACGTAGCGCTCGACGGTCAAGCGCGGCCGATGCTTCGCCTCGCGCGCGGCGCCGACAGCGTGCATGCGGCCGATCGTGCGTCCGATGAGGCGCCGGCGCTCGGCGTCCAGCTCGTCGAGGATGCGACCGCGGACGCGCGGAAAGACACTGTAGAAGATGCCGTCGATCTCGCCCAGCGTGGTGCCGGTGCCGAGGTCGAGCGGCGGCACCACGGGAATCTCCGCCGCGGCGAGCTCGGCCAGGAACGCGTGCTCGTCGAGAATGGTCTCCCGCGACCAGCGTCCGGGGCGGTGGAACTTGACGATCAGTCGCCGCTCGTCCTCCAGCTCCACCTCGTAGACGCGGTTCTCGAAGGCGCGGAGCGGCTGGCAGCGTCCGGTGCAGCGCAGACCGCCGACCTCCACCGCGTCGAGCACGCGGTCCGGTGTGAGGGCGAAGAACGTCGCGCGTGGCTGGCTCAGATGACCGACTTCCCGGCGTCGACCATCAGCGTGGTGCCGGTGATGAACGACGACTCGGCACACGACAGGAACAGGATCGGGTACGCGACCTCGCGCGGCTCCGCCCACCGGCCGAACAGCCCGTTGTCGTGCGCGCGCGCGCCGCGGAGCTCGGCCTCCGACACACCCTGCCGGGCGGCCCGCTCGATGTGATAGCGCGTGATCGTTCCACCCGGACAGACGGCGTTCACGCGAATGCCGTGCGGCGCTTCCTCGACGGCGAGGGCGCGGGTGAAGCCGAGCACGGCGGCCTTGGTCGTGTCGTACTGCCCCATGCCGGCGCGGCCGATGACGCCGAAGACCGACGACACGTTGACGATGGTGGCGTCCTTGACCGCGCGCAGCGAGGGCAAGGCCGCCTTGGCGCAAAAGGCGGTGGCGAGGACGTTCACCTCGACGATGCGGCGCCAGTCCTCATCGCTCGCCTCCGCCAGCGACGTGTACACACGGATGCCCGCGACGTTCACGAGCGCGTGAAGCCCGCCGAAGCGACGCACCGTCTCGGCAACCGCCCGGCGCGCCTCCGTCTCGCGCCCGACATCGGCGGCCAGCGGCAGCAGCGACGCCTTCGACACGGCGGCCGCGATCGCCCTGGCCGCCGT
>DASTCJ010000023.1:0-11511 GCA_035605575.1 Candidatus Methylomirabilota bacterium | reverse complement strand
CCCTTGTGCTGAAGGGATGCGCGCAGCTCGACCGGCTTGCCCTTCTGCTGTTTCAGCTGGAACGCGAGCCGCCAGCCGCCCGTCACGGTGTTTTTGAACGCGTTCTGCTGAGTCAGCTGGCCCTCGGGGCCGGTCCAGACGACGGGCTTCACGTCGGCGGTGGCGCCGAGCTGCTTGAGCGCGCCGCCTTCGAAGTCGAGCACGACGCGTCGCACGCCGGCCGCGTCCCCGTCGCCGACCCGCGTGGCCGTGGTGCGGCCGCGGGCCGCCGGCACCGGATCGTCGCTCTCCACGTCGATCCGGTACGCGAGTTCGATCGGCTGCCCGACCGGGGGCAGCGCGCCGGGAAGCCAGTACGCGACGATGTTGTCGTTGTACTCGTTGGCCGTGGGTATCTGGACGAGCTTCACCTGGCCCTTGCCCCAGTCCCCGATCGGCGTGATCCAGGCGCTCGGCCTGAGCTCATAGTGGGCTCCGAGATCTTCGTACGCGCTGAACGCGCGGTCGCGCTGCAGAAGCCCGAAGCCCCGAAGGCCGTCGACCTGGAACATGTTCATGAGCAGCCGGTCGGGATTGATGAGCGGGCGCCAGAGCCACTCACCGTTGGCGCTGTGAATCAGCAGGCCGTCGGAGTCGTGCACCTCGGGGCGCCACTGCCCGGCCGGCCGCGCCCGCTCCTCGCCGTAGAAGAACATGCTCGTGAGCGGCGCGATCCCGAGCTCCGTGACGCGCTTGCGCTCGAACAGCGTCGCCTTCACCTCCATCACGGTCTTCGGCGCGATCCGCAGCACGAACTGGTAGGCGCCGGTCACACGCGGGCTGTCGAGCAGCGCAAGCATCGTGACGCTCGTCGCGTCCCGCGAAGGCCGCTCCAGCCAGAATTCCGTGAACGCCGGGAACTCCTCGCCGGACGGCAACCCGGTGTCGATCGCCAGTCCGCGCGCGGACAGCCCGAACACCTGGTTCTTGGCGACCGGGCGGAAATAGCTCGCGCCGGCGAAGACGACCACGTGGTTCCATTCGGAGCGCCTATACAGTGGATACGTCATCCGGAAACCCGCAAAGCCGAAGTCCTTTGGCACCTTCTCTCGCAGACTGTTCGGCTCGTAGTGGAACAACGACGTCGAGAACGTCACCGGGTTGACGCCGGCGCGGTCATACGTGTTGATCGCCACCGTGTGCGTGTAAACGTTACCGGGGTGGATGAGTTCGACGCGGAAGTTGCCCGCGTCCTTCCACAGTGCCTGGTTGCGATCGAAGACGACGTTCCGGTGCTGATCGTAGCCGACCTTCTGCCAGGATTCGGGGACGGCGGGTGGTGGCGTAAACGCCCGTTGCGCAAGGGTCCTCGCCTTCTCGACGACATGGGACAGACCAAACGGCGGCTCGGCGGCGGTGGCCCGACCGGCGACATCGACGAGGATGGTGCACACTAACAACAACGCCGCCGCGCACCGCATCGGTCCTATCATCCGATTCCTTTCGACGCCTCAACTGCATCGATCATGCGCGGAACGCCGACTTCAGCGATGGTTTGCACCCACACGCAGGCAAGCCTCGTGCCGGCACACACCACCTCGACGGTTTGCGCATCGAGCGCCGATCCACATCCGGCAGGTCGGAGTCCAGAGTTGATCAGTCGAAATCCAGAGGCCCATCATACGTGGAAATGCGACGCGGCGCCCGGGATCGACGAGGGCGACCCGCCGGCTGGGATGGGAGACCCGCGTCATCCGTCAGGAGGACGAAATAGCCAGTAGAATCAAGTGATGGCGACCTGCTCCGGCTGCGCCTACGAGGCCGCGCCCGGCTTCGCGTTCTGTCCGCGCTGCGGCAGCCGGCTGCCTGCGTCGTGCGCTACCTGTGGCCGGGCGTCCGAGCCGGACTTCGCGTTTTGCCCGCACTGCGGCACGCCTCGCGCCACCCAGCCGCCCGCCCCGGCCCCGGCGCCCCCTCGGCACCCGGCACCTGCCGTCGCCAACGCCGCCGGAGAGGCGGACCGGCGCCATGTGACGGTCCTCTTCGCCGATCTCTCCGGGTTCACGTCGCTCGCCGAGCGGATCGATCCCGAGGACGTGCGGGCCTTCCAGAACCGCCTGTTCGAGACACTCAACGCCGCCGTCGCGCGCTACGACGGTTTCGTCGAGAAGTTCGTCGGCGATGCGGTGCTCGCCGTCTTCGGTGCGCCGGTCGCGCACGAGGACGATCCCGAGCGGGCCTGCCACGCGGCCCTCGACATGCTCGCGCGCTGCGCCGAGCTGAGCCTCGAATGGGAGCCGTGCTTCGGGCGGCCCGTGCAGCTGCACGTCGGCGTCCACACCGGACCGGTGGTGGCCGGTCACCTCGGCGGCGCGGCGGGCGCGGCGTACGCGGTGACGGGCGACACGGTCAACACCACGGCACGTCTGCTCTCCGCGGCCGAGGCGGGAGCCATCCTAGTATCCGAGGCAACGCAGGCCCTGACGCGACATCGCTTCGCGTTCGAGCCGGCCGGCGAGCTCGCGCTTCGTGGCAAGGCGGAGCCCATCCGGGTTCACCGCTTGACCGGCGCCGGCGCGAAAGGCGGCTCGGCGCGCGGCCTTGCCGCGCTCGGCCTGTCATCGCCGTACGTCGGTCGCCACGACGAGCTCGAGCAGCTGCTGGCGGCGTTCGACCGCATGCGGCGGGGGCGGGCTCAGGTCGTCAGCCTGGTCGGCGAGGCCGGCATCGGCAAGTCACGACTCCTCGCCGAGATGATGGCGCGACTCGACGCCGATGGACGCCTTGCCGGCGTGGCGGTGCGGCACGCCGCGTGCTCGTCGCTCGGCGAGCCGGCGTATGGCGTGTTCGGCGCGCTCTTCCGTGAGGCCTACCGCATCGAGCCCGGTGACTCGCTCGAGGTGGCGCGCCAGAAGCTGCGCGAGGTGCTCTGCGGTCTCGGCGCGCGCGAGGACGATGCGGATGCCGTGGCGCCGGTGCTCGCCCACGTCCTCGGGCTCGAGGGCGACCGCGCGCCGGAGCTGGACCCCGAGCAGCTGCGCCGTCAGATCGTGCTCGCCGGGCGCGCGCTGATCGAGTGGCGGCTCCACCAGGTGCCGCTGCTCATCGTGATCGAGGACGCGCACTGGGCGGACAGCGCGTCCGTGGACCTGATGCGGCAAGTGGTGGATCAGCTTCCGGATCGGCCGCTGATGCTGCTCCTGTCGCACCGGCCGGACGCGCGGCCGCCGGTCGTCACACGGGCGGCGCAGTCGGTCATCCGGCTGTCGCCGCTGTCGGCGGCGGAGACGCGCGAGCTCGTGTCGGCGATCTTCAGCAGCGCTCCCGACGTGCTGGCGCAGCTGCAAGACTTCATCGCCACCCGCGCCGGCGGCAACCCGCTCTTCGTCGAGGAGGTCGTCCGCAACCTCGTCGCGCGCGGCGTGCTGTTCCGCCAGGCCGACCGCTGGACGTGCACGACCGGCTGCGCCGACGTCGAGGTGCCGCCGTCGCTGCACGGCTTGCTTCTCTCGCGCGTCGACCGGCTGTCCGCCGAGGCGCGCCGCGTCCTGCAGGAGGCGGCCGTGCTCGGCCAGACCTTCGATGAGCCGCTCCTGCGCGCCGCCTCGAGCGCGCCGGAGACCGTGACCCTCGCGCTCGAGGCGCTCGTCGAGGCCGATATCATCCAGGCGATCGAGCGCCGGCCCGGAGGCGGGCGCTACCGCTTCACGCACGGCCTCGTGCGGGAGGTCGTCTACCGCAACCTGCTCGTGGCGCGACGGACGGAGATGCACGGGGCGATCGGGCGCGCGCTCGAGGCGGAGGTGGGACCGCGTCCCGAGCGCCTCAGCGATCTGGAGACGCTCGCGCACCACTGGAGCCTCAGTGCTGACAAGCTGCGCGGCGCGCGCTACACGATCGCCGCCGGTGACCGCGCGCGCGCCGTCTATGCCAACGACGACGCGATCCGCCACTTCGAGCGCGCGCTCGAGACGCTGGCCGCATGTGGTGAGGCCGGCGAGACGGAGGTCCGGCGCGCGCGGGAGCAGCTGGCGGATCTCCTGGCGCTGACGGGACGGCGCTCCGAGGCGCTGGCGCACTACGAGGCCGTGCTGAAGAGCGCCGAGCTCGGCGGCGACCGTCCGGCCGCCGCACGCCTGCACCGCAAGCTCGGTGGCCTGCACTGGGACGCGGGCGAGCGCGACCGCGCGGCGGCGTGTTTTGCGACCGGCCTCGATCTTCTCGGCGACGGCGGTGACCCCATCGAGCGCGCCCACCTCTTCCAGGAAATGGGCCGACTGGCGTTCCGCGCCGGGGACAACGCCCACGCCATCGAGTGGGCCGAGCGCGCGCTGGCCGAGGCGGCGCGAGACGCCGACGGCGCGGAGGCGGCCGCGCTGCGCGCGCAGGCGTACAACACGCTCGGCGTCGCGCTGGCGCGCACCGGCCGGCTGGCCGACGCGGTGGAGCAGATCGAGCGCAGCATTGCGCTGGCCGAGACGCACGGCCTGCTTCCGGCCGCCTGCCGCGGCTACACGAACCTGGGCGTTCTCTACAGCTCGCTCGACCCGCGCCGCAGCATCGAGACGTGCCTGCGCGGGCTCGAGACGGCGAAGAAGGTCGGCGACCTCGGCTTCCAGTCGCGGCTCTATGCGAATCTGGCGGTGGCGTACTGCGCGCTCACCGATCGCTGCGAGGCCGAGGGCGTCGAGGCCGCGCAGACGGCGATCGACCTCGACCGCCGCCTCGGCCTCGTCGATCACCTTGCGGTACCGCTCATCGTGCTGGGCCAGATTCATCAGTGCCACGGCGAGCACCGCGAGGCGTTCGCGATGTACGAGGAGGCGCTGGCCCTGGCGGAGTCGGTCGGGGAGGCGCAGCTGCTTTTTCCGTGCTATGACGGGCTCGCCACCTTGCATCTGGACACCGGAAACCAAGCATTGGCCGAGCGATATCTCACGAAGGCCCAGGAGGTCTGCACGCGCGCCGGCGTCGAGCCGGAGGCGCTGATGGTGCTTCCGTTCCTGTGTTGAACCCCGAGAGAAGGAGTGCTGCATGACGATGACCGAGACTCGCCCGCCGGTTGCGCCCGGAGAGCGCGCGCCGGATTTCACGCTGCCCGCCATCGACGGCTCCGCCGCGATTTCGCTCGCCGACTATCGCGGGCGCAGCCCGGTGTTCCTGGCGCTCTTCGTCGGTCTGTGGTGCCCGTTCTGCCGGCGCTCCATTGCGCAGATGAGCGCGACGGAAAGCCAGCTCAAGGCGGCCGGCGTGGAGACGCTCGGCGTCGTCGCCACGACGCCGGAGAACGCCAGGCTCTACTTCAAGTTCCGTCCGACGAAGCTTCGGCTCGCCTCGGATCCCGACCTGACGACGCATCGTGCGTACGGAATCCCGAAGGTGGCGGTGACCCCGGAGTTCATCAAGGCGGTGGAGACGACGCGAATCAATCCCCACGGCGACCTGCCGGAGCCGCGTCCCGTGCTCGAGGTGGCGGAGATGATCGCGAAGGCCGACGGCTACGTCGAGAATCCGACGGACAACGCGGAGAAGGAGCGACAGTTTCCGCAGGTCAAGGGACAGTTCCTCATCGACCGCGACGGCATCGTCCGCTGGGCGAACATCGAATGCCTGAAGGAGGGCGTCGCCGGCGTCGGCAAGTTCCCGTCGCCGGAGGAGATCCTGGCCGCGGCTCGCGCGCTGAAAAACTGACGGCAGCGCCGCGCCGCTGGCTCACGCGTCTCCCTCGAGCGCGTCGGCCAGCGCGCGGAGCAGCTGCGCGCCGTCGCCGCGCCACGCGCTGCCGTGCATGCAGGCGAGCGTCGTCGGCTTCTCGGCGGCCAGCCGCTCCAGCATGCCCCGCGCCTTCCGCGTGTGCGAGAAGTAGTCCATCGGCTTACGGAATGCCTCGCTCGGTCCGAGAATGTCGGACTCCGTCAGCGGCGCATGCTCGGCGCCGCCCTGCGTGAAGAGATCGCCGCAGAGCAGCGTCCGCGTGCGCGTCTCCAGCAGGAAGCCGCACTCCCACGCGTGGGGCAGATGCGGCGTGTCGAACCACCGGACGGCGTGGCGGCCGAGCGACAGCGTTTCGCCATCGGCGAGCGCGCGCGCCGGCCGGTCCGCCACGTCGTTGACGGACACCATGGCGGCGACGCCGCTGCACACCGGCTCGGCCACGGGGGCCACGGCCAGCCATTCGTTGAGGGAGCCGCACTCGTCCGCCTCGAAGTGTGAGAGCCCGACGTAGCGCAACCGCTCGACCGGCATTACGCGCGCCACGGCATCGCGGACGAGGGGAAACATCCGGCGCGGTCCGGTATGAAAGAGCAGCGGTCGGTCGTCCGCCAGCAGGTACTGATTGAACGTGAAGCCGGCGCCGTCCGGGAAGGTCACCGGCGTGCTGATCCGATAGATGCCCTCTGCGATCTCGTCAACGGTGGTGCACATGGGTCTCCTCAGTGCCGCCGAGCGGCGGCGATGACGACGTCCGTCGCCTCCTCGGGCGTCAACGTGTCCGTGTTGATCACGACGTCGTAGTGGGTCGGCAGCTCGTGTTGGATTCCGTAGAAGCGCAGGAAATAATCGGCTCGACCGGCGTCGGAGCTCTTCAGCGCCTTCTCCGCGTCCGCTCTCGTGCTGCCCGTCGCCTCCGCGACGCGCCGCGCCCGCGGCTCAAACGATGCAGTGATGAGCACGCGCAGCACGTCGCGGCGGCCGGCGAGCGGGATGCCGGCGGCGTGGGAGACGATCACCACTTGCCCGCGGTCCGCCGTCTCCTTGATGGCGTCCACGATGAGCGCGCGCACGTCCTCGCGCGTCATGAACGCCTCCGGCGGCAGCATGGTCATGCCCCCGGTGGGCTCGATCATCATCGGCGGCGCGGCCATGTCACCGAGAATGCGATCGAGCAATCCCTTGCGGCGCTCGGCATCGGCCACGAGCTCGGCGTCGAGGCCGTGCCGCTCGGCGGCCAGCTGGATGATCTCCTCGTCCACGTAGCGAAACCCGAGCCCCTTGGCGATGCTGCGGCCGATATTGTCGCCGCCCGCTCCGCTCGCATGCGAAATCGTCACAACCCGTGTGTGCGCCATGCGTCGTGCCCTCGTTCTAAGTCCCGCTGGGGATGGTCTTTATGGCGCGTCGAGGGTATCACGCGTGTCGGCGCATGCGGCCGGAGCAGGCGGCGAATGATGGGCGAGGTTGGTAGAATCCTTGTGTGGCGACGACGGCTAGCCTGACGTCAGATGCGGTCAGCGCTCCGGCGACGGCCGCCATGGACCCGGCGGCGTTCCCGTTCCGGTGTGAGCTGAGCCTCGCCCCGCTCATCATGTTCTGGACCCAGACCTCGGCCTACCACGAGTTCGGCCGGGGCCCCATCCCGGACATCGTTCGCGAAAAGGCGCGCGAGGCGCCCGAGCTGGCCGGGTTGATCGACGATCTGTCCGTCATCGAGAAGCATCGCGCATTCGTCGATCTGATGATGACGGCGATGTTTCCGCCGGCCTTCTGGGAGCAGGAGTACGGCGCGGCGCTGTTCCCGTTCCAGCTGCGTGCCTTCTACGCAACGCCTCCGTTCCGCCGCGCGCTCATGAACGAGGACGGTGTGCTCCGGGGCCGGGCGAGCTTCCTGCAGGCTCACAGCGCCGCGCAAACGCTGGCCGGCGCGCGGCTCCTCCTCGCCTACCAGCTCATCCTCGAGCGCGTGTACGGCATCGATCTGGGCGCCGACGCGCCCGTGATCTTTACCACCGTCGACCCCGCGACCTCACTGGATCAGCACTTCCGGCTGCAATTCGACTGGCGCTTCGTGAATGTCGAGGTCCGCGGTCCCAAGCCGCCGCTGGTGGAGGCGGCGCGGCAGCGGCTGCGGACGGGGAGCGTCGACGGTGACTATCTCCGCGAGCTCCTGCCCCCGGAGCGCTTCCTGTTGCGTGGCTTCATGATCGTCAAAGCGGTGGACGTGACCGACCAGGAGGTGCTCTCCTCGCTCAAGCGCGACCTGATCGACAAGGACTCGATCGTGTCGCACGCGCAGTTCCAGGGGCTGCAGGCCAAGCTCCGCACGTTCTTCCGGCGGCCCGATCTGCGCCTGGGCCTCGCGGCGGTGGCGGCCGACCGGGTGCTCGTCCTCAACGATGCCTCGCGCCACGAGCAGGCGTGCATCTTCGCCGATTCGGCGCACCACACGACGGCCGAGTTCGCCGGGTCGGTGTACGAGCGGGCCTGCCTGCAGGATAGCCCGCTCATCATCGACGACCTCGTGACCTACCCGGATCGGACGCACGTCGAAGAAGAGCTGATCAAGAGTGGCGTCCGGAACTTCACCTGCGCTCCGCTCCATTACCAGGAGAAGCTGATCGGCACGCTCGAGCTGGTCTCGCCGCGGGCCGGGGATCTCAACGAGACGCACCTCCCGAGGCTCCAGGAGCTGCTGCCGCTGTTCTCCATGGCGGTTCAGCGGAGCGTCGAGGAGCTGGATAGCCGCGTCCAGACCGTCATCAACGAGCAGTGCACCGCCATCCATCCGACCGTCGAGTGGCGCTTCCGCAAAGCCGTGCTTAACGCCTTCGAGCGGCAGCGGACGACGGGCAGCGCGGTCACCGAGCTCGAGCCGATCGTGTTCGAAGGCGTGTACCCGCTCTACGGCCTGGCCGACATCCGCGGGTCGTCGACCCAGCGCGCGCACGCCATCCAGTCCGATCTGCTCACGCAGCTGGGGCTCGCGCGCGCAGTGGTTCAGGCCGCGAACGAGGTCCGGCCCATGCCGGCGCTGGACGAGCTCATGTACCGCATCGACGCGCACGCGAGCCGCATCGAGCGCTCGCTCAGCTCGAGTGACGAGGTCGGGATCATCGCGTTTCTGCAGGCGGAGGTCGAGCGTCTGCTGGATCACCTGAGCACCTTCGGCCCCGGTGCGCGTGAGCGCGTCGCGGAGTACCGAGGCCGTCTCGACCCGCGGCTGGGCTCGGTGTACCAGCGGCGGCGGCTCTTCGAGGAGAGCGTCACCCGCATCGCGGAGAGCATCTCGTCCTACCTCGATGTCGAAGAGGACGCGGCGCAAGCGATGTTCCCGCACTACTTCGAGAAGCAGAAGACCGACGGCGTCGACCACCAGATCTACGTCGGGCCCGCGCTCCTCGAGGACGGCCGCTTCGATCCCCTGTGCTTGAGGAACCTGCGCCTCTGGCAGCTGATGGTGACGTGCGGGATCGCCGCCCGCGCCTACCGACTGCGCGATCGCCTGCCGATTCCGCTCGAGACCACGCACCTGATCCTCGTCCAGCACGCGCCGCTGTCGATCCGCTTCCGCTTGGACGAGAAGCGGTTCGACGTCGACGGCGCGTACAACATCCGGTACGAGATCGTGAAGAAGCGCATCGACAAGGCGGTGGTCGACGGCACGAGCGAGCGCGTGACGCAGCCGGGCACAGTGGCCATCATCTACAACCAGCCGGCGGAGGCGCTCGAGTACAAGGCGTATATCGAATACTTGCAGAGCCTCGGCTATCTGACGGGAGCGATCGAGAGCCTCGAGCTCGGCGAGCTGCAGGGCGTCCAGGGCCTCCGGGCGCTCCGCGTCCAGATCGCGCTCGACAGCCCGAAGCTTCAGGAGCGCATCAACGTGGAGGGACTCGAGCAATGGGCAGCGCGATCGTCAACGAGCTGAAGAAGAAGAGCGACGCGGCCGCGGCGAATCTCGCGCGGCAGCTCGAGGGCATGGAGCCGCATCTCGACAAATCCGACGCTCCCGGTGAATGGACGACCCGACAGGTCCTCTGCCACCTCCTGTCGGAGCCGAACGCGACGGTGGCCACGCTGAAGACGTTCGCGACCTCGAACCCGCCTCTCATCGAGATCGAGCCCGGGGAGGCGCCGGTCACGCCCGAGCAGCAGACGATGACGAAGACGCAGCTGCTCGAGGCACTCGAGGCACAGCGCCGCGAGATCTTCGGCTACCTCGCCTCCCTCGGCGACGCCGACCTGGGGCGAAAGGCCAAGATTCCGCTCTTCAAGCAATTCATGGGGACGGACGAGATCGCGCTGCCGGTCTACGTGGGCGCCATGTTCGACTTCCACTGGAACGACCACGCCGGGCAGATCGCCAAGATCCGCAAGGCCAACGGCATGCCCGCCGCCTGACGCCGTTCTCTATCCGCGAGCGGCGGCAACCGTCTCTCCCGCCTGCGACACCAGCTGGGACAGCTCGGGATGGCCCCAGATCGACTCGACGGATTCATAGCGCCCCACCTGCCAGCACGAATCATCGATCGTCCTGCCGCCCCAGCCGTACTCGATCGCGAAGTGCGAAGGGTTCGCCACGTAGAACGACACCATGTGGTCGTTCATGTGCCGGCCGAGATCGATGACGATCGGCGTCCCCGCCCGCCGGGCGATGTCCCGGGCGGAGCCCACGTCGTCGAGCGAGTTGCACTCGAGCATGAAGTGATTGATGCGCTTGTGCCCGCCGCCGCCGAACAGCGCGATGGAGTGGTGACGGGGGTTGCAGTGCAGGAACACCGCCATGGGCCGGCCGCCCACGGGGCCGGCGACGTCGGAGACGCGAAAGCCGAGCAGCTCCGTGTAGAACTTCGCGCTGGCGTCGAGATCGGGCTGGTAGACGACGAGGTGCCCGAGTCCCATGGTCCCTGTCCTGAAGCCGGTGATCGCTCGCGGCGGGTGAAACGGCCGCTGGTTGAGCGGCGGTCCGTAATACACCTCGGTCCGTATGCCGGCGGGATCCTCGAAGTGAATGAGCTCCACGACGCGGCGCTGATCCGCCTCGTCACGCGTGCCGCGCTTGACCGGCACGGCGGCCTTTTCCAGGCGCTGGGCGACCGCGTGCAGCGCGGCAGCATCAGGCACCTCCCAGCCGATGACCTCCAGATCATCGACGCCGTCGTTGCGGAGCTCGATGCGGTGCGAGTGCTCGTCCATTCGCAGGTACGTCGTCGAGCGGGTGTCGCCAGGCACGAGCTCCATGCCGAGCACGTTCGAGGCGAGCCCGCGCCAGGCGGCCAGGTCGCTGACGCCGAAGATGAGGTACCCGAGTTGATTCACGCCCGTCATGGAACACTCCTTCGTTAGTTCGTGAGCCCGAGAAGCCGCGCCGGGTTCTTTCGCACCATCATGTCGATGTCGGCGTCGCTGATGCCCTCGCGCTTCATCGAGGCGATCGCGACTTCCATCCCGTCTGGATGCGTGATGTTCGCGCTCTGACCGAGATCTGACGAGACGACGATGCCCTTGGCGCCGAACTCCTTGACGGCCTGGGCGATCTGCTTGGCATCGACGTGCTGCCAGTGGGTCAAGAAGGCAAGCGGAGCGTTGGGGCCTGCCTGGAACTGAAGAAAGCAAACCTCGATCACCGCGCCCATGCCGACGGCCTGCTTGGCCTGCTCCATCGTCAGGCCCGGGACGGTGGTGAAGCCATGCGTGACCACCATGTTCTTCACGCCAAGCTCGCTGCCCCGCTTCACCACCGCCAGAACTTCCTCCGGGTGAACGTGCCCGGTGGCGAGAACGAGGTTTTCGCGCGCGATCGTTTTGAGGATC
>DASTCJ010000117.1:0-3714 GCA_035605575.1 Candidatus Methylomirabilota bacterium | reverse complement strand
TATTCGCCGCGGTCGTAGTCGGCGGCATCGGGAAAGAGATCGCGCGCGAGCCGCAGGATGTTGTTGAAGTCACGCGGCGTCCAGCCCCAGTCGTAGCCGGCGAATTCCGCCGTCGACGTGAGCCGCAGGCGGTCGCCGAGGCGCGACCAGCCGACCAGCCACTGCTCGTCGACGCCCGAGATGGTCGGCGCCAGTCCGCCGGCCTTCAGCGGAAACGTCGAGGAGTAGCCCTTGGCCGGATAGATCGGCAGCCGCACACCGGCCGTTCGCGCGACCGCCGGCGCGCCCACCCCCAGTGCCAGCACGTAGTTATCGGCGGTGAGGACTCCGGCGCTGGTGGCCACGCCGTCGATACGGTCGCCGCCCGCGTGCAAGGCCACCACGCGCGTGCCGAGCCGCACCACGACGCCGTGCTTGTCCTGGGCGCGCCGTGCGAGCTCCTCGCTGAAGACGCGGGAGTCACCGCTGGAGTCACCAACATCGCGGATGGCTCCGGCGATCTTGGACTTCACCGGCTCGAACGCGGGCTCGAGCCGCGCCAGGGCATTGGCGTCGAGGATCTCCTGCCGCTGGCCGTGCTCGGCGAGCAGGGCCATCTTCTTGATCCCCGCCTCGAGCTCGGCCGGATCGCGATGCAGATAGAGCGCGCCCCTGGCGATCTCGTGATAGCGGATGCCTTCCGTCCGTACGAGGTCGTTCAGCACGCGCTGGCTGTACTGACACAGTCGCAGCTTGACGAGCGTGTTGCGCCGCGCGCGCGCGGAGGTGCACTCGCGCAGGAAGCGCAGCCCCCAGGCATAGAGCTGCGGGTCGGCGCTGAGCTTCACCCGGATCGCCGTCTCCGCGCCGCGCAGCGACTGCCACAGCATGTGCGGCGCGCGCGGCGAGGCCCAGGCGAACGAGTGGCCGGGCGCGATGATGCCGGCGTTGCCGCCGGTCGCCTCCAGTCCCAGCGCCTCTTGCTGCTCCACCAGCGTCACCTCGTGACCGCCGCGGGCCAGGAAGTACGCCGTGGTGACGCCGACGACGCCGCCGCCCAGCACGAGCGTTCTCATCCGACGACCTCCTGCGCCACCATCGTGTCGATCAGGTCCTCGTAGCGGTGGCGCCGCGTGATGAAGCCGCCATCGACCAGAATCGTCTGCAGGTATTCATAGCCGGCGCGGCCGATGACCGGCGTGCGCGACCAGGTGTCCTGAGCGAGATAGCGCGCGACGGCGCGGCGGCGGATCTCCGGGGCAATGTCGCTGAACGCCGGCGCGATGAGCTCGGCGATCTGCTTGGCATCCGCGGCGGCGATCCAGTGCTGCGCTCCGACGAGCGCGCGCGCGAAGCGTCGCACCACGTCGCGCTCCTCGCGCAGGAAGCGCGGCGTGGTCATGTACGAGGAGAAGGGCACGTGCCCGGTGGCCTCGCCCATCGACGCGGCCAGATGCGCGGCGCCGTCGGCCAGGAGCTGCTCGGTGAACGGCTGGCCCGTCTCGAAGAAGTCGCCGTCGCCGCTCTTGAACGCCGCGAGCGCCTCGGCGAGCGGCAGCGTGCGCTCGATCCGAACGTTTTGCGGGTCGACGCCGTGACGCCGGAGCACGGTCAGCATGCACTGCCACGGCGTCGGCGCTTCAGCGAACGAGATGACGGTCCGCCCGACCAGGTCGGTCCAAGCGAAGCTCGGCCGCGGTACCCGGGACAGCAGGAAGAAGCCGTTCCGCTGGTTCACCTCGGCGAAGTGCACGAGGAAGGGACCGCCGCGATCCGCGATGTCGAGGCTGCGCATGATGCCGCCGAGTGCGATCTCGGCGGGGCCGTCGAGCAGCGCGCCGGTCGTCGTAATCCCCGCCCCGGCCGTGATCACGGAGACGTCGAGGCCTTCGGCGGCGAAGTGGCGACCGTAGAGCGCCACGAACTGCGGCGCGTAGAAGATCGACCGGAACGGCTCGTAGACGGTCAGGGCGCGCGCGGCGGTCATCGTGCGCGCGAGTATAGCGCCGCCGGCTACTTGGTCGACTGCCCCTTCTCGGTGCTCCGCGAGTACGATGCGCCGTCGCCCACGTTGGCCCCGGTTGTCGTCCCCTGAGCCGGGTCGACGGCGTTCGGCTTGGTGTCGCCGCCGGTTTTCGGCGACGCCGCCGTCGCGGAGCTGTCGGGCTCGGCGCGCTGGGCTTTGGCCGCCGCGTCGCGGTCACCCGTCGCGTCGCGGCGGTCCTCCGTCTTCTGGTCGCGCTCGGCATCGGCGCCGGCGTGGACCTGCGTCACCATCAAGGCGGAAACCAGGCTACCCGTGACCAGCAGCGTCAAGGCTCTCATACGGAGTCTCCTCGAGCGCGGATAGAGCAAAAGCGATGCCGGCCGCTGTCGGGAACGACGGCTACTTGCCGAACAACCGGGTGACGAAGCTCTTCACGCTCGAACCAAACGAGTGGGCGCCGTCCTTCAGATTCGACCACGCGTCCTTGGCCTGCGGCTCGGCGGCCTTCGCCGATTCTTTCAGCTTCTCGCCGGAGTATTTCGCGCCCTCGACGACGGTATTGCCGACTCCCTTGGCGGTCTCCTCGACACCGGTGCCGACCTTGCCGTCTCCGATGGTCTTCGCACCCTCCTCGACCTGGCGGGTCGCCGCCTTCACCTTCGTGTCGTCCGCGGCGAATCCATGCCCGGCGAAGCACACGGTCATAACTGCTGCGACGATGGCGACTGAACGACTCATCTCACGTACCTCCATCTTCATCGTATCAGGCCGTGTGCTATCGTCCCGGCGATGGCCGAGCCCCTTCCCTCGCACGTGCGCGTCGTCATCATCGGCGGCGGCATCGTCGGCTGCAGCGTCGCCTACCATCTGACGAAGCTCGGCTGGCGCGACGTGGTCCTCCTCGAGCGCCGCGAGCTCTCGTGCGGCACCACCTGGCACGCGGCCGGGCTCGTCGGCCAACTGCGGTCGAGCCACAACCTCACGCGGCTCGCACGCTACGGCGCCGTGCTTTACGAGCGGCTCGAAGCGGAGACCGGGCAGGCCACGGGCTTTCGCCGCTGCGGCAGCATCAGCGTGGCGCGCACCGCCGAGCGGCTGGTCGAGCTCAAGCGCGGCGCCTCCATGGCACGCTGCTTCGGCGTCGAGATCGAGCCGATCTCTCCGAGCGACGCCGGCAAGCTGTGGCCACTGATACGCACCGACGACCTCGCCGGCGCCGTGTGGATCCCCGGCGACGGCCGGACGAATCCCATCGACACCACGCTGGCACTCGCCCGCGGCGCGCGGACGGGCGGCGCGCGCATCTTCGAGAACATTACCGTGACCGGCATTCAGCGCGCGCGCGGCGCCGCGACCGGCGTGCGCACCGACCACGGCGACATCGCGGCCGACGTGGTGGTGAACTGCGCCGGGATGTGGGGTCGGGAAATCGGTCGGATGGCCGGCGTCAACGTTCCGCTGCACGCCTCCGAGCACTTCTACATCGTGACGGAGCCCATGGCCGGCGTCACGCGCGAGCTGCCCGTGCTTCGCGACACCGATGGGTATATCTACATCCGCGAGGAGGTCGGCGGGCTGCTCATGGGCGGCTTCGAGCCGGAGGCGAAGCCGTGGGGCATGGATGGCATCCCCGCCGACTTCAAGTTCTCGCTGCTGCCCGAGGACTGGGAGCACTTCAATGTGCTGATGGAACAAGCGTGCGTACGTATCCCTGCCCTGGAGTCGGCGCCCGTGCGGCGTCACGTCAA
>DASTCJ010000034.1:0-59777 GCA_035605575.1 Candidatus Methylomirabilota bacterium | reverse complement strand
TCGTCTCGTAGCGCTGCTTGAGCTCGCGCGCGAGCTCGTCGATCAGACGGAACTTCTCGCCGTCGGGGCAGAGCGCCTTGAGCTCCGGCGTCGCATGCAGGTGCGGGACGGAGTCGAAGAGCGAGGAGACCGTCCCGTCATGACGGGCGGCGATCTCGACGATCTTGCAGGCGGCCAGAATGCCGTCGTCGACGCCGTAGTAGCCGTCGGCGAAGAACATGTGGCCGCTGACCTCCCCGCCGAGCAGGATGTGATCGTCACGCATCTTGCGCTTCAGATGCGAGTGGCCCGTCTTCCACATGACCGGAACGCCGCCGTGCTTCTTGATGTCGTCGACGAGCACCTGCGACGACTTCACGTCGAAGACGACCTTGGCGCCCGGATGACGATGGAGCAGATCGCGCGCGAGGAGGACCAGGATCAGATCGGCCTCGTGGCGGCGGCCGCGCTCGTCCACGACGCCCACGCGGTCGGCGTCGCCGTCCCAGGCGAGACCGAGGTCGGCGCCCACCTCGACGACCTTCTGCTGGAGGTCGACGACGTTTTCCGGATCCTCGGGGTCGGGCAGGTGATTCGGAAACCGCCCGTCCGACTCGCAGTGCAGCTCGACGACCTCGCAGCCCAGACGCCGCAAGAGCGGCGGCCCGTACACGCCGGCGATGCCGTTGCCCGCATCGGCGACGACCTTCAGCGGACGGTCGACACGCACCAGCTTGGCGACCGTGTCGAAGTAGTCATCGCGCGGATCGCGCGCGGCGAGCTCGCCGGCGCCGGACGCGAACGTCCCGCGCTCGATCGTCTCGCGCAACCCCTGGATCTCGGCTTCGCTCAGCGGCGCCGCGCCCGGATGCACCATCTTCACGCCGTTGTAGTCGACGGGATTGTGGCTGCCCGTGATGTTGGCGCCGCCGTCGAGCTTCCAGTGGGCGGTCGCGAAATACAGGATCGGGGTGGTGACGGTGCCGATGTCGACGACGTGGACGCCGGCGGCGCGGACGCCCTCGATGAAGCCGGTCTTCAGGCCGGCCGACGATTCGCGATTGTCCTGCCCCACGGCGACGCGACTTCCGCCGTGGTCACGCACGAGCGACGCGTACGCGCGGCCGACCTGGCGAAACACGTCCGGGTTGATGTCGGAGCCGACGCGACCGCGCACGTCATACGCGCGGAAGATGTGGGGATTGAGCGCCATGAGCCGTCCTCTTCTGCCGAGCGTACCATGACGACGGCGACGGCTCGGAGTTCCGGCGGCCCGTGGCGGCCGCACCTGTGTAATCATCCGCGCGAGGAGGCGGTTCGGTATGCCGAAAGAGTTCGTGCTGGTGCATGGGATGAGTCACGGCGCGTGGGCGTGGGACGGTCTCGTCCGTCGCCTGGACAAGGCCGGGCACCGCGCCATCGCCGTCGATCTGCCGGGACACGGTCGCCGCGCCCACGAGCGCGGCCGGGCGTCCGTCGATGCCTACGCGCGGGCCGTGGCCGACGCGATGATGCAGGCCGGTGTCGCGCGCGGAATCGTCGTCGGCCACTCGATGGGCGGCGTCGTCATTCCCAAGGTGGCCGAGCTCGTTCCAGCGCGCGTCGCGCATCTGGTGTTCCTGGCCGCCGTGGTGCTGCGCGATGGCGAGAGCCTCGTTGGCGCGCAGATCCCGTCGCCGGCGCGGCCGCTGCTGGAAGGGCTGGCCCGCTCCGGCGGCGGAGCCGTGCAATATCCGGCGTCCGTGGAGTGGGCGCGGTGGCTGAACGACCTGCCGCCGGGGGATGCGCGCGTGGTCGAGGCCCTCAGCCGCATGACGCCTCAGCCGCTCCGGCCGTGGTTCGAGCGTGTCGACATGCGGCGCTTCTACGCGATGGCGGTGCCGCGGACGTACGTGCGCTGCCTGCGCGACAACGCGGTGACCCCGGCGCGCGCGGCGCAATACGCCGCGCGCCTCGGGGTGACGCCCGTCGACCTCGACTGTGCGCACGAGCCGATGCTGTCGGCGCTCGACGACCTGGTGGCCGTTCTCGAAAAGATCCCGATGGAGGCGACGCGGTGATGAACGACGAGCGCAAGCGGAAGACGCGCGAGACGGCGCGCAGGCTGTTCCATTCGCTCCCGAGCGGCGTGGGCTACGAGCAGTGGAAGCGCTTCGACAAGGACCTCGCGCGCGAGCTGTCGATGTTCTTCACCGGCACGCTGTACAGCCGCGAGGTGATCTCGCAGACGCAGCGCGAGCTCTGCGCCGTGGCCTCGCTCACCGTGTTGCATCGCAGCAACGAGCTTCGCGCGCACATCCACGCCGCGCTGAACGTCGGCGCAACCCGTCAGCAGGTCGCCGAGGTGATCTTTCAGCAGGTGACGTACGGTGGCATGCCGGTCGTCGTGGAAGCGCTCGATGTCTACGCCAAGGTCCTCGCCGAGCGCGGCGAGCCGTTTCCCGCCGACGACGGCGGGCGATGAGTCTCGATCCCGCGACGCTCGACCGGGCGCTTGGCGTCGCCACCGAAGCCGTGCAACGCGCCGGCGCCGTCGCGCTGAAGTACTACACCGGCGGCTTCGACGTGACGTTGAAGCCGGATCACACGCCGGTGACCCAGGCCGATCGCGAGGCCGAGCAGATCATCGTCGACTCGCTGCGCCGCGCGTATCCGCAGTGGGGCGTCCTCGGCGAGGAGTTCGGTGCCCAGGGTCCGACGGAGATTCGTTGGATCATCGATCCGATCGATGGCACGAAGAACTTCGTTCGCCACATTGCGGTGTGGGCGACGCTGCTCGCGCTGGAGGAGCACGGCGAGATCGTGGCCGGCGTGATCCACAATCCCGTCAGCGCCGAGCTGTACACCGCGCGCCGCGGCGGCGGCACACGGAAGAACGGTGAGCGCGTCCACGTCTCGGATATCGGCCACATGTGGGGCGCCACGCTGCTGCACGCCGGACTGCGTCTCTACAAGGACGCCGGGCTCTGGGACGGTCTCGGGCGTCTGGTCGACGCCACGGAGCGGCAGCGGGGATTCGGCGATTACATGGGCTACACGCTCGTCGCCGAGGGCAAGGCGGAGCTCTACGTCGAGGTCGACCTGAAGCCCTGGGACCTGGCGCCGTGCAAGATCGTCGTCGAAGAGGCCGGTGGCCGCTTCACGGACGTGGCGGGGCGCCCGACGATCTACTCCGGCAACGCCCTCGTGAGCAATGGCCGTCTCCACGACGCCGCGCTGAAGCTGCTGCACGGGCAGTGACGGGCGTGGCGCTTCACGGCGCCCTGGCGGTGCACCCGGGCGCGCTCGGCGACGTGCTGCTCGCCATTCCGGCGGTGCGGGCGCTGCGCGTGACGACGGGCTCCGTCGCCGTCGCGGCGCAGCGGCATATCGCGGCGCTGTTGGTGGCTCTGGCCGAGGCGGACGCCGCGCACGACTTCGAGGGGCTCCGTCTCGATGCGCTCTTCACCGATGACGGGGAGCCTGTGTTGCCTGTCGAGGAGCGGATCGTCTGCTGGTTCGGCGCCCGCGACGCGGCCTTCACGCGACGCCTTCGCGCCCGCGCTCCCGACGCGGTGATCGCACCGTCGATTGGCGCGGGTGTCGTGTGGGAGCATTTGCTCCGAACGGTCGGCGCCCCGGTCGGTGAGTGGCGTGGTGTCGCGCGCGTGGTGGCCCCGCTGGTCGCGGCCGGCCGCGCGGCGCTCCTCGCGGCGGGGTGGGACGGTCGACGACGGTTCATCCTCGTCCAGCCTGGTGCCGGCGGCATTCACAAGCGCTGGCCCGCGGAGGGTTTTGCCGCGGCCCTCGCCGACGTCGGCGATGCCGCGCTCGTGATGCACGAGGGGCCCGCCGACGCCGCCGCCGTGAGCGCGCTCGCCGCCCGGCTGCCCGATGCGCTGCGGCTGCGCGCCCCGGCGCTGCCGACGCTGGCGGGGGCGCTTCATCTGGCCACGATGTTCGTGGGAAACGACTCGGGCGTCAGTCACCTGGCCGCGAGTGTGGGAGCGCCGTCGGTCATCCTCTTCTTGGATTCCAATCTGGCGTGGCGTCCGTGGGCGATCGAGCCGGAGGTGCTGCCGGTCACGGTCTCGCGTGTCGTGGACTCCGATGTGGCGACGGTGCGGGCGGCGATCCGGCGGCGGCTCCCGTGAGCCGCCGCCGCTCGCGCTGGGGGTCGATCGCGGCCGGCGTCATCGTGATCGCGGCCGGGTTCGGCGTTGCCGTGGTCGAGGCGCTGAAGCTTCCCAAGGGTTCGATCTGGCTCGTGGTCGCGGCAGCGTTACTCCTCGTCCTCGCCATCCGGCGCGTCACTCGCTGACTCCTCGGCATCCCGCACCAGCTCGTTGGCCGCTTCGTTGACGTCCGACATCTCGCGGATTCGGAGCTCGTACCAGACGTCCATCGCCATCGCTGTACCTCTGAGTGCGCTCACCCGTCGCACTCTCCGGCGGTTGCGTCCCAGCCCCATCGCCGCAGGGCCTCTGCTTGGCCGCTCCGAAGGAGCAGCGAGCGTGCCAGACGGCAGCTGCGACAGAACAGCGAGTTAGCGATCGGGCGGCACGCGCGCGGTCAACGGCGCCCGACTCGATCGGGCATCCTGCCTCAGGCGGGCATGTCGCGCATCGACGTCCAGTCCGGCTCAACGGCGGCCGCGAAGCCGGGACACGCGAGCGAGCCGATCGCGAGCCGACCGTCACGGACACGCACGCGCGCAACGCCGTCCACCGTCTCGTAAAGGTCGGCGTGCGCCGTGGCGAAGGCGTGCTGCTCTGCCGGGGGACGCGCCGACATCCCGGCCACGTAGTGATGACCATTGCGCTCGACGTGCGTGAGACCGAGCAGGCTCACCAGCGCGAGGTCCTGCTGAAGCGCAACGCCGGCCTGCGTGGTCAGATCCTCGGCGGACATGAAATAGCTCGGTCCCGGCGCCGCGGCGTTCCAGCGCGCGCAGCGCGCGGCATTGATGAGTGACTTGTAGAAGCCCTTGCACGTCTTGCTCGACACGCCGCGGTAGCCGACGGCGCGCGCCTCGGCGAAGGCGTCGAGATCCGCGTCCGACTCGTCGATGATCACGGGCCGATGAGCGCCGAGCTTGGCGATATCGTAGAGGAGGGCCGTCTTGCGCGCGATCGGCTGCTCGATGAAGAGGATCGCGTCGACCAGGCGCCCCAGCGACGGCGTCCGTGTCATGGCCTCCCACAGCGCCAGCACGTCGTCGACGCGCTCGAACTGCTCGTTGCCGTCGAGCGTGACGAAATACGGCGCCGGTGTCTTGTCGAGCACGCCGGCGATCGCGGTGAGCCGCGCGACATCGGCCGTCACGCTGCCGCTCACCTTCAGCTTGAAGTAACGGTGGCCGTAGGCCGTGACCACCTCATCGAGCGTTTCCGGCAATCCGTCGCCGATGCGCTCGCGATTGTCAGCGGCCGTGATCGGATCGACCAGCCCAACCGTGTGACGCGCATGAATCGCGCGCGCGGGCGACAGGCCGGCCAGGAACGCGTCGATGTCGAAGCCCGAGAACTCGGGCAGGATGTGAGCGGGGTCGATGCCCGGCACGTTGCTCCGCACCGCCTCGTAGACGGAGATGCCGCCCGCCCGGCACACGGCGTCCAGCACGGCGCGGTCGAGCAGCGCCGGACCGAAGCCCGCCACGAGGGGGTTCAGCCCGCGGCGCGCACACTCCGTCCGCTGGAATCGATAGGTGTCGGCGAACAAACGAAACGGCGTCCGGGCGGGGCGCCCCTCCGTGTACAGCGCACGCGCCAGACGCAGCGATAGCCGAAGCTGATCGACGTTCTGGGCGTTCGAGAGCGCCGGATCCTTGTCGAACCACTTGGGCGCCAGCATCTCGGCGGCCGCGCCCCAGGCCTGGCCTCCCGCTTCCAGCTCCACGCGCGCCTGCACGTACGCTTCGGTGGCCTCGGTCAGCGTCACCACGCCGAAGCGGAACGGCAGCCGCAGCCGCACGTCGCGCTCGAGCAGGCGCACCTCCCGCACGCGGACGCGCGGCCGTGTCACCGGTCGGGCTTCGCCCAGATGCCGCGGTCGTGCATGAGCTTGATCTGACGCTTGATGACCTTGGCGCGATACTCGGCGTGCTTCATCGGCGCGCGCTTGAGGTACAGGTTCTTCGGATAGATCGGCTTGTCGTAGAGAATCTGGTAGAGCTCGGTGCGGAGGTCCTTCATCCAGTTGTCCCACTGTGCCCGCGCGCGATGGTCGCGCAGCGCCTCGATGTCGATGACGCCGCCGACGTACGTCGAGCCGGCGCCATAGTCCTGGCGTCCGACGATGCGGCCCTTGTAATCGATGATGAAGGAGCGCCCGCCGAACGTGTCGATCGGCGTCGTCTCTTCCGGGAAGAGATAGTACGTCCCCATGTTCGGCGCCACGATGTACATGTTGTTGTCGAGCGCGCGCGCTCGGCTCTGGATCTCGAAGATCTCGTTGCCGGTGGCGGGGTGCGGGTAGGACGCGCGATACACGACCTCGGCGCCGTTCATGGCCAGTGCTCGCGCGTTCTCGGGATAGGAGCCCTCGTTGGCCATCATGATCCCGAGCCGCCCGATCTCGGTGTCGACCACCGGCCAGAACGCCTCCAGCGTGCGGCCGTACTTCTCGACCCACCAGTCGTACACGTCGTGCGGACAGACGGAATGCTCCACGGGGAAGAGCGGGGAGACCTTGTAGTGCTTGAGGATGAGCTTGCCGCGCGGGTTGATGATGAAGCCGACGTTGAAATAGCGATCCTTGAGATCCGGGTGCCGGGCCTTCGCCTGCGCCATGACGAATGCGTTGTACTCCTTGGCGATCCGGCCGAGCGCTTCCGTCTCTTCGCCGGGGATGTCGATGGCGCACTCGCGCGCGAACGTCACGTGGTCGAGATCGAGCACTTCGTCGTTGAAGGCCTGCAGCGCGCCCTCGGGAAACGCGATCAGCCGCACCGGGATGTCGAGCGCGGACAGCCATGACGCCGCCTTCACCAGATGCGAGAGATGCTCGAGGTTGACCTTGATGTCGCTGCGCTGGCGGATGCCGCGCACGGTCGGAATCAGCCCCACCGCAGTATATGGTTTGATCATTCGACGCTCCTCTGTTAAGGTCCCGCTGCCGCAGAACAATATAAATGAGTCGCCTCCGCATCGGTGTGTCCGTGATGCCGCTCGAGAATCGTCGCGAGGCGCTGGTGGATCTGGCCATCGGTGCCGACCGCCGCGGTTACGACGCCTTCATGCTGCCCGAGACGTGGGTCTACGACATTACCGTTGTGCTGGCCGAAGCGGCGGTGAAAACCGGGCGCATCAGCCTCGGGACGTGCATCCTGGGTGTCTGGAATCGCAGCGCGGCCACCATCGCCATGGCCGCGCGCACGCTGGCCTCGATGTCGAGCGGGCGCTTCGTGCTCGGCCTCGGCGCCAGCACGCCGCAGCTCGCCGAGGGACTGCACGACGTGCCATTCGTGGCGCCCATCGGCCGCATGCGCCGCACGGTGAATCAGGTACGCGCGCTGCTGCGCGGCGATCGTGTGCCGCTGGCCGTCGCCACCGGCGCGCGGGCGCTGAAGCTCAACGTGCCGCCGGGTCCGGAGGTGCCGATCTATCTCGCCGCGCTGGGCGACGAGGCCACACGACTGGCCGGCGAGATCGCCGACGGCTGGATGCCGTTCCTGTATCCGCGACGCCTGCTGTCGCACGGCATCGAGCGCCTGCGCGAGGGGGCCGCGCGTGGCGGGCATCCCGAGCGGGTGCCGGACATCTGCGCATCCGTGCCGACGGTGGTGGCCGCCGACGCGGCGAAGGCGCGCGAGGGCGCCGCATGGTTCGTGTCGTTCTATCTGACGACCATGGGCACGTTCTACCGCGACTCGCTCATCCGGCAGGGCTTCGAAAAGGAGGTGCAGGCGGTGCTCGCCGCCAATACCCCGAAGCCGCTCGGCATTGTGCCACCGGACGCCGACGAGCTGCTCGAGCAGCTCATCGTCTACGGGACGCCGGACGCAGCGCGGCATCGCCTGGCGCGCTGGCACGCGGCGGGCGCCTCCACCGTGGGGCTGCTGCTGCGCCCACAGCTGCCACCGGACGACCTCGCGCTCACCCTCGACGCCTTCGTGCCGATGCTAGAATCGGGCACCGCGTAGGAGGCGCAGATGGAAGCACCCACGGACACCAAACCTCGCGACCGGGTCGTCGCCGCCTACAAAGGGCAGTTCGCCGATCGCGTGCCCGCGTATCCGATCGCCGGGTCGTTCGCCGGCTGCCTGGACGGCCTCAGCATCGAGGAGTACTGCACGAATCCGAAGAAGGCCGTGAAGGCGATGCTGAACTACTACGAGCGCTATCAGCCGGACATCATGATCGCCTTCAATGACCTGGCGAAGGAAGCGGAGGCGATCGGCTGCCACGTCAAGTATTCGGATTACGTCGTGCCGTCCATCGACGAGCACGTCCTCCAGGACGACAAGGCGAAGCTCGCGCGCCTCGAGATCCCCGATCCCTACAAGGACGCGCGGCTGCCCGCGTTCCTCGAGCAGTGCGAGGCGCTGTCGGCGGCCAGGTTTCCGAGCGGCCTCGGGGCGGTGCTCGTGGGTCCCTGGACGATCGCGATGCTGATGCGCAATCCCGAGCTGATGTGCCTGGACACCATCGACGATCCCGCCTTCGTGCACGAGCTGATGCGCTTCGCCACGGAGTACGCCAAGCGCTTCGGCGACGCCGTGCTGACGACCAGGATCGGCCTTTCGTACACGGATCCGACGGCGTCCTGCTCCCTCGTCGGCCCGGAGACGTACCGCGAGTTCATCAAGCCCTACCACAAGGAGCTCGTCGACTACTTCAAGGCCAAGAAGGTCGGCACCACCATCCACATCTGCGGCACCACGCACCAGATCCACGAGGATCTCGTCGACGTCGGCTTCGTGGCCATCACCATCGACCTGGACCAGCAAGCCGATCCGACGCTGAAGGTCGATCAGCTGGACAAGCTGATCACGCTCGGCAATCAGCGCGGTGTGGTGGCGGTGGGCAATGTCGACGTCACGATCTTCGAGCGCGCGACCAAAGCCGAGATCGAGGCCGAGGTGCGCCGGTGCATCGACACCGCCGGCAAGCGCTCGCGCTTCGTGCTGTCGACCTCGTGTGAGCTTCCGCCGCGCGCCAACCCCGACTGCGTCACCTGGTTCATGGAGGCCGCGCGCGAGTACGGGCGCTACGACCGCATCCTGAATGCCTGAGGAGACGCCATGGCCACGGTAACCGTGCACGGTGGTTCGGGGGGACTCCAGCAGGAGATCGTCGCCGGCCGGCATCGGCTCATCGCCGACGAGCCCGTCGCCGACGGCGGCGCCGATGCGGGTCCGACCCCGTACGGCTACTTGCTGAGCGCGCTCGGTGCCTGAACGTCCATGACGCTCGCGCTGTATGCGCGACGCAAGCAGTGGCCGCTCACGGGCGTCACCGTGCGTCTCAACCACTCGCGCATTCACGCCGCCGACTGCGCGGAGTGCGAGACCAAGGAAGGCAAGCTCGATCAGATCGAGAGCGAGATCACGCTGAGCGGGACGCTCAGCGACGAGCAGCGGGCGAGGCTGCTCGAGATCGCAGAGAAGTGCCCCGTGCACCGCACGCTCACGTCCGAGATCAAGATCCGCACGCGGCTCACCTGACCGGAGTGCGCCACACGCTGAAACTTCGCCTGAGGCGACACGACATCCGCTACAATGCCGCTATGCGCGTTTCCCGTCGCACGCTGATCGCGGGCGCCCCGGCGGCTGCCCTCATGGCGATTCTCTCGCGCCCGGCCGGGGCGGCGGCGCCGACCATCGTCGTCTACAAGGACCCGACCTGAGGCTGTTGCGCGGCGTGGGTGGATCACCTGCGCAAGAGCGGGTTCACGGTCGGGCGGCGTGACACGGCCGACGTCGGCGCGATCAAGCGAAAGCATGGCGTGCCCCCGGCGCTCGAGTCCTGCCACACCGCGCTCGCCGGCGGCTACGTCGTCGAGGGTCACGTGCCGGCCGACGTGATCCAACAGCTGCTCCGCGAGCGGCCGACGATCGTCGGCCTCGCGGTGCCGGGCATGCCCCTCGGGTCGCCGGGCATGGAAGCGCCCGGTCAGAAGGCGCAGCCGTACGACGTCATCGCCTTCGACGCCCGCGGGACGTCCCGAATCTACGCGCGGCGCTAGTCGCGCCGCTGCTGCCGCTCGACCTCTTCCATGATCATCGTGTTCAGGTCGTCGATGAGCTTGCCGCGCTCCAGACGTCCGTCGTTGCGCACCAGCTCGCGGATGCGCGCCGGGCGCGCGGACAGCATGATCAACGTGGTGCCGATGGCGACCGCTTCCTCGATGGCGTGCGTCACGAAGAGAATCGTTCGTCCGGTCTCGCGCCAGATTCGACGTACCTCGTTCTGCATGATCCGGCGATTTTGCGCGTCCAGCGCGCCGAACGGCTCGTCCATCAACAGCAGGTCGGGCTCGATGGCGAGGGCGCGCGCGATGGCAGCGCGCTGGCGCATGCCGCCGGATACGCGCGACGGATAGTAGCTCTCGAAGCCGGCGAGGCCGGCGAGGCGGAGATAGCGATCGGCGGTGCGGCGGCGTCCCGCCGCATCGACGCCGAGTGGCTTCTGGACGAGCTCGACGTTCTGCCGGAGCGTCAGCCACGGCAGCAGCCGGTCCTCCTGGAACACCACGCCGACTTTTCGGGTATGCCGTCCGCTGCCGAGCACCGGCTCGCCGCCCAGGCGGACGCTGCCGCGCGTCGGTACCTCGAGCCCGCCCACGATGCGCAGCAGCGTCGTCTTGCCGCAGCCGTTCGGGCCGAGCAGACACACGAACTCACCCGCCTCGACGTCGAACGAGACGGCGTCGATGACGGGGATGACGAAGTCCTTGCCGACGCCGGCCACCTCGAGCGCTACCGCCATCGCATGAGCCGCCGGGTCACCGCGTCGAACACGAGCTTGTCGGTGGCCATCATCACCAGGATCATCACGAGCGCCCAGACGAAGACCATCTGCGTGGCGAGAATCTCGCGCGAGTAGTTCATCACGTAGCCGCTGCCCGTGGTCACGCCGAAGATCTCGGCCATCACCGAGACCTTCAGCGCGAGGCCGAAGCCGACCTTCATGCCGGCCACGAGATACGGAACGATCGACGGGACCACGATCGACGTGAACTTTTCCCCGCCCGAGAGCCGATAGACGTCGCCCATCTCGAGCAATCGCCGGTCGACGCCCTCCACACCCTCGACCAGATTCGAAGCCACCACCGGCAACGTGATCATCAATGTGGTGAACATGGGCGCCCAATTCGACAGCCCGAACCAGATGATCGACAGCACGATCCAGACGAACACCGATGTCGAGTTGAGAACGGCCAGCACGTCGTGCACGACGGCGCGCGCCGTTCGCGACAGGAACGCGAGCAAGCCGAGGGCGAGGGCGATGAGCACCGCGCCGCCGAAGCCGACGACGATCCGGGCGAGCGAGGCGGCCGTGTGCTTCCAGATCTCGCCGCTCCGTACGATGTCGACGAGGCCACGCAGCACGGACAGCGGGGAGGGCAGGACGAAGGCGCCGTAGCGCCACGAGAGCAGGACCCAGCCGGCCACCACGACCGCCGCCACCGCCAGCGTCGGCAGGTGCAGGCGCGCCGCCCACCTACCGCCGCTCATCGCTCACGCGCGGTGAAAGAATTCCCGGCGGATCCGCTCCGGCTGCTCCCAGATGTCCGATTTGAGGAATCCGAACTCCTTGTTGATCTTCAGCTGCGCGATGAGCGTCTCGACCTGCTCGTCGGGCAGACCCGAGAGCATCTTCACCGTTTCGCGATACGCGACGTCGATCACGTCCTTCGGCAGCTTCGTCACGTCGGCCATGATCTCCTTGGCGCGCGGAGCCTTGTTGTACCAGACGTCCACGGCGTCCTTCTGCGCGGCGTTGAGGTCGCCGGGGAACCCGCCGTGCTTCGCGATGAAGTCGTTGTGGACGAGATAGCAGACGTGGACTGGGAACCCCGTCGCGCGTCCGGTCGCCTTCCGCCACAGATCGATCTGCTTGGCGAGATAGACGCCCTGGCCCGACAGCACTACCGCGTCGCTGATCGGCTGCCAGGCGATGATCGCGTCGACGTCCTTCTTGCCGAGCAAGGTGGCCATGTCGGGCGGCGCGGTGGCCGTCACGATCTGCGTGTCCTTCTGAAGGTCGATCCCGTATCCCTTGAGCGTGAGCGCGCGAATATCGAAGTACGTCGACGTCCCGACCACGGCCGCGACCTTGCGGCCTTTCAAGTCCTCGACCTTCGTGAGCCCTGCATCCTTGCGCGCGACGATCGCGCCCAGCACCGCGGTGGCCACGCCCGTCACCTTGACCGGCGCGCCATCCTCGAAAGCCTTGGCCGCCAGCGCGAACGACATGTCGATCGCGTCGACGTTCTTGCTCGTCAGCTGATTGAGCAGCGGCACCGGCGAGCCGGGGACGACCGAGTACTCGGCCTGCCAGCCGTGCTTGGCGAGCAGGTCCTCTTTGTGGATGATCTCCGGCCCGGCCCAGCCGAGCTGCAGATAGGCAAAGCGCACCTTGCCCTTGCCCGCCTGCGCGCGAGCCACGCGCGGCGCGCCGACGACGGCCGCGGCGCCGAGCTTCAGAAACGCGCGTCGTCGCATCGACTAGCCCTTGACCTGCGGCACGCCGCGCAGCGCCTCGGCGATCTTCTCGGCCGGATACTCGTAGTCCTGAAGCTTGCCGGCCAGGTACGCCTCGTAGGCGCCCAGATCGAAGTGGCCGTGGCCCGAGAGATTGAAGACGATCGTCTTGCGCTTGCCCTCGTTCTTGCTGCGGAGCGCCTCGTCGATCGCGACGCGGATCGCGTGCGCCGACTCCGGGGCGGGGATGATGCCCTCGCTCCGCGCGAACTGGACGGCCGCCTGGAACGTGGCGACCTGCGGCACCGCGACGGCCTCGATGACGCGTTCCTCGTAGAGCTTGCAGACGAGAGGGGCCATGCCGTGGTAGCGCAGCCCTCCGGCGTGCAGCGGCGCCGGCACGAAGCCGTGACCGAGCGTGTGCATCTTCACCAGCGGCGTGAGGCCGACCGTGTCGCCGAAGTCGTAGGCGTACGTCCCCTTCGTGAGGCTGGGGCACGCGCTCGGCTCGACGGCGATGATGCGGACCTTCTTGTTGCGACCGGTGAGCTTGTCGGCCGCGAACGGGAACGACAACCCGGCGAAGTTCGAGCCACCGCCGGCGCAGCCAATCACGATGTCCGCCTCGTCATCGGCCTTCTCGAGCTGCTTCTTCGTCTCCTGACCGATCACCGTCTGGTGCATCAGCACGTGGTTCAGCACGCTGCCCAGCGAATATTTCGTGTCGTCGCGCGTGGCGGCGTCCTCGACCGCTTCGCTGATGGCGATGCCGAGGCTGCCGGGCGAGTTCGGGTCCTGCTCGAGAACCTTCTTGCCGGCCTGTGTGTCGGGACTGGGGCTCGGCACGACCTGCGCGCCCCACGTCTCCATCATGATTCGCCGATACGGCTTTTGCTGATACGAGACCTTCACCATGTAGACCTTGCACTGCAGCCCGAAGAACGCGCAGGCCATCGCGAGCGCGGAGCCCCACTGCCCGGCGCCCGTCTCGGTCGCGATGCGCGTGACCTTTTCCTTCTTGTTGTAGTACGCCTGCGCGATGGCGGTGTTCGGCTTGTGGCTACCGGCGGGACTCACGCCCTCGTATTTGTAGTAGATGTGCGCGCTCGTCTGGAGGGCCTTCTCGAGCCGACGCGCCCGATAGAGGGGTGATGGCCTCCAGAGCCGCAGGACATCGCGGATCTCCTCGGGAATCTCGATCCAGCGCTCCTGGCTGACCTCCTGCTTGATGAGCTCCATGGGGAAGAGCGGCGCGAGATCTTGCGGACCGATCGGCTGGCCGGTGCCCGGATGAAGCACGGGCGGCGCCGGCGTCTTGAAGTCCGCCTGGATGTTGTACCACTTGGTCGGCAAGTCCTTCTCGTCCAGGAGGAACTTCGTCCGGCTGTCGCCGCGCGTCTTGGTTGCCATGGCCGCCTCCTTAAAGTGCCGTCGACCATAGCTTTCGCGCCGCCCACTGTCAAACGCGAGCGGTCCCGCTACAATAGTCCGCGATGCCTCCCACACTGACCTTGCCCCGCGCCGATGGAACGCTGGCTCGCTACACGCTGTCGGGCCAGCCGCCGATGACGCCCACGCCCGGTCCGATCAAGAGCCGGGTCGGCATGGCCGCCGTCCACGTCGTCGCCGACCCGCTCGCGAGCATCAATCCCACTGTCGATGTGGCCATCGACTGGGACGCCACGCTTGCGTACCGCCGGTATCTCTACGGAATGGGACTGGCCGTCGCCGAAGCGATGGACACGGCGCAGCGCGGAATGGGGCTGCCGTGGTCGGCGGCCAAGGAGCTCATCGCGCGCTCCGTGGCCGACGCGCGGGCGATCCCGGGCGCCGTCCTGGCGTCCGGGGCGGGGACCGATGATCTCATGCCTGGTCCGCGTGTCACCATCGCGGACGTCGAGGCGGCATACGAAGAGTCGTGCGGGTACATCGAGGGACTTGGCGGCCGCATCATCCTGATGGCGAGCCGCGCGCTCGCCGCGTGCGCTAAAGCGCCCGAGGACTACCAGAAGGTCTACGGCCGCATTCTCGGGCAGGTGAAGGCGCCCGTGATCATCCACTGGCTCGGCGACATGTTCGATCCGGCGCTCGCGGGGTACTGGGGCTCGTCGGATCTCGACCGCGCGACCGACACCCTGGTTGCGATCGTCAAGGATCACGCCGCCAAGATCGATGGCGTGAAGATCTCGCTGCTCGACCAGCGGCGCGAGATTGCCATGCGCCGGCGCTTCCCGGCGTCCGTGCGCATGTACACCGGCGACGACTTCGACTACCCGACCACGATCGCCGGCGACGGCGAGCGCCATAGCGACGCGCTGCTCGGCATCTTCGACGTCATCGCGCCGGCTGCCTCGGCCGCCTTGCGCGCGCTCGATCGCGGCGACCCCGCGGCGTTCGATCGGATCCTCGCGCCGACGCTGCCGCTCTCGCGCCACGTCTTCGGCGCCCCCACGCGGTTCTACAAGACGGGCGTCGTGTTCGCCGCGTATCTGAACGGCCACCAGCAGCATTTCCGGATGGTCGGGGGCCTGGAGAGCGCGCGCTCGGTGGTGCACCTGAGCGAGCAGCTCGTCCTGATGGACCGGGCGGCGCTGCTGAAGGATCCGGAGATGGCGGCCGAGCGCATGCGTCGCGTGCTCGCGCTGGCCGGAGTCGGCGCGTGACGCTGGCGCCGGCCAACCACTACAAGGCCGACCTGCGCGCCATCCGGTTCACGCTCTACGAGCACCTGAAGGTCGATCGTCTGTTCGGGTTCGAACGGTTCGCGCATCTTTCGCGCGAGGAGTGCGACGCGGTCATCGACCAGGCCTACCGCTTCGCGTGCGAGGTGACGGGGCCGCTGAACTCCGCGGGCGATCGGGCGGGGGCCCGGCTCGAGGGCGGGCGCGTGAGCACGCCGCCCGGATTCCGCGAGGCGTGGAAGAAGCTCTTCGATCTCGGTCTCATGCCGTTCACCATCGCCGCCGAGGCGGGTGGCTTCGGCGGGCCCCATGCCATCGGCGTGATCCTCCAGGAGCTCCAGAGCGGCGCGAACACCGCGTTTCAGATGTACGCCGGCCTCACGCATGGCGCCGCCGATCTGATCGACGTCTTCGCGCGCGAGGAGGACAAGAAGCGCTTTCTGCCGGCGATGCTGGACGGCCGCTTCGGCGGGACGATGTGCCTGTCGGAGCCGCACGCGGGCTCCGATGTCGGCGCCACGCGCACGCGGGCGCGCGCCCTCGGCGACAACGTCTACGCGGTCACCGGCACCAAGTGCTGGATCTCGTCGGGAGACCACGATCTCACGGAGAACATCGTGCATCTCGTCCTCGCGCGCATCGAGGGCGCGCCGAGCGGGACGCGCGGTCTGTCGCTGTTCATCGTGCCGAAGGTGTGGGTCAACGACGACGGCACGCTCGGCGAGCCGAACGACGTCAGCACGGCGTCCATCGAGCACAAGCTCGGCATCCGCGCCTCGGCCACCGCGGTGCTGAACTTCGGCGACCACGGCCGCTGCCGTGGGATCCTCGTCGGCGAGCAGCCGCACCAGGGCATGCGTCAGATGTTCCGGATGATGAACGGCGCGCGCATCGCCGTCGGCGTGCAGGGGATCGCCCTCGCCTCCGTCGCCTACCTGCGGGCGCTGGCCTACGCGCGCGAGCGGCTACAAGGACCGTCGGTGAAGCATTTCAAGGATCCCGACGCGCCGCGCGTGCCGATCCTCGAGCACGCGGACATCCGGCGCATGCTGCTCGAGATGAAGGCGAAGGTCGAGGGCATGCGCACGCTGGCCGTGAAGCTCGCGCTCCACGCCGATCTCGCGCTCGCCCTCGCCGAGAGCGACGAGGGCGAGGCCACGCGCCACGCGGGCCAGGTGAATCTCCTCACGCCGGTGGTGAAGGCCTACGGGGCCGATCAGGCATTTCGGATCGCCGAGATGGCCATCCAGATCCACGGCGGCGCCGGATTCGTCGAGGACCACCCCGTCGAGCAGTATCTGCGCGACGCCAAGATCTTCTCGATCTACGAAGGCACCAACCACATCCAGGCGCTCGATCTCGTCTCGCGCAAGCTCGGCGCGCGCGGCGGCGCCGACCTCGCGGACTTCCTCAAGGAGATCGCCGACTTTGTCGCGCAGCACAGCGGACGCTCGGGGATGGCGGCCGAGGTGGCGGCGCTCGGCGAGGCGTCCGCGGCGCTGCAGCGCGCGGCTGGCGCGCTGCTGGAGTTCTTCATGGGCGGCAAGGTCGATCAGGTCACGCTGGTCGCCAACGCGTTCCTCGAGACGCTGGCCGAGGTGGCCGTGGCGCACCTGTTGCTCGACGCCGCCGTGGTGGCCGAGGGCCGGCTGCGCGGCGACGAGGACGAGCTCGGCGCGGAGGAGGTCGCGTTCTATCGTGGCAAGGTGATGGCGGCCAAGCACTTCGTCAGCTACGTGCTGCCGAATGTTCACGCGCGCGTCGCGGCGATGGTCGGCGGCGACCGCAGCGCGCTCGACATTCCCGACGCGGGCTTCTCAGGCGCCTGATCACAGCACGTAGAGCCAGGGGCGCCCGGTGAGCGTTTCGCGTGCCCAGAAGCCCGAGCCGGCGAGGGCGTCGATCGCCTCGTCCGCCTTGCCCGTCTTCACCACCGCCAGCGTGCTGCCGTCGTCGAAGAACCCGCCGAAGGCGAGCCGGCCGGCGCCCCGCAGCTCGATCAGCGCGAACTGCGCCATGTCGTGGTGGCCGACCGGGCCTTCCACGATGGTGGCCACGCGCGAGCCGTCGAGCACGACGGGGATCGCCTCCCACGGCTCCACGAACTGCGTGAACGACCGCGGCGTGTAGCCCGTCCAGGCCCCGGCGAGGAAGTAGGGATCTTCCTCCATGGCGCTGGCGACCTGGTGCGGCTGCTGCAGACGGTAGAAGAGGTCGACGCGCGTGCCGTCGGGCGACGGGCCGCCGCCGATGAGGATGCCGGCCGCGCGCAGCGCTTGCAGCCGCTCGATGTGCGCGCGGCGGTGAGGCTCGCGGCGCGCGAGGTAATCGGGCGACGTGGCCACCGCCATGTGGAACACGATCACGCCGCGCAGCCTACCACATGGTACTGTGAGGCGAGTGGAGCGTTTCGAGCGATTCCGCGCGCGATTTCCCTTCGCGCTCGACGACTTCCAGCTGGAAGCCATTCGCGCCCTCGATGCGGATCAATCGGTGATCGTGTCCGCGCCGACCGGCAGCGGCAAGACGCTGGTCGCGGAGTACGCGATCCAGTGCGCCCTCGACACCGGCAAGCGCATCGCGTACACCACGCCCCTCAAGGCGCTGTCGAACCAGAAGTACAACGACTTCCTGCGCGCGTATGGCGCCGACACGGTGGGCATCCTCACCGGCGACGTGAAGGTCAATCCCCAGGCGCAGGTGCTGGTGATGACCACCGAGATCCTGCGCAATGCGCTGTTCGGCAGCGGCCTCGACGAGCTCGGCTACATCGTCCTCGACGAGTGTCACTACATGGGCGACGAAGGGCGCGGAACCGTGTGGGAGGAGATCATTGTCGGCGCGCCGAAGAACGTGCTGCTGGTGGGCCTCTCGGCCACGGTGGCGAACGTCAAGGAGATCGCCGACTGGATCTCGATCGTGCACCGGCCGATCGTGCCGATCTTTCATCCGCAGCGCCCGGTGCCGCTGCACTACTCCGTGGCCGATCTGGCCGGCGACATCCACGACATCGACCACGTGCGCAGCCGCACGGCGCACGTGGTCGGCGACGAGCGGCGCGGTCCCGACGATCGCGGCCGGTGGTACACGCGGCGCGTCGTCGACCCCGTCGTGCTCATCGAGGCGCTGGAAGAGCGCGGCTGGCTGCCGGCCATCTATTTCATCTTCAGCCGGGCCGGCTGCGAGCGCGCGATGCAGAACATGCTGAGCGACGGCCGGCCGCTCATCACCCGCGAGCAGCGGCGCGAGGTCGACGGCATCATCGGCGAAGCGGTGACGGACAATCCGTCGATCGGCGAGTCGGCCCTCAGCCAGGCGGTCTTCGAAGGCCTCCGGATCGGCGTGGCCACGCACCATGCGGGCATCCTCCCCGGCCTCAAGCGGCTGATCGAGACGCTCTTCGAGCGCGGGCTCTGCCGCGTCGTCTTTGCGACGGAGACCATGTCGCTCGGCATTCACATGCCGGCGCGCGCGGTGGCGCTGCAGGGGCTGACGAAGCGGACGGATCGCGGGTTCCGCGCGCTCTCGAACAACGAGCTGACGCAGATGGCCGGACGAGCTGGACGCCGTGGCATCGATCCCGAAGGTCAGTGCGTGATCGCGCTCGACGCCCGCGACGGACTCGAGGATCTGCTGCGAGTCGTGGACGGCCCGCCCGAGCCGATCGAGAGCCAGTTCAAGCTCGGGTATGGCTCTGCCGCGCTGCTGCTCGGCACCGGCGCGCCGCCCGACGTGCTGCGCAAGCGCATCGAATCCTCGTTCGGACAATACCAGAATCTCAAACGGATCCGGGAGATGGAGGCCGAGGTGCGCGCGCTCGACGACGCGCTCGAGCGCGCGCGGGCCTACCAGGCTCCATGCGGCGACTTTGGCCGCATCGGCCGCTATCGGCGCGCCCGCCAGGAGGTGCAGGCGCGACGGCAGGCCACGGGCCGTGGCGGCCGTCGCGGCGAGCGCAGTCCCGTGGAGGCGGAGCCGGGACGGCTGGCGCTGGTGCGCCGCAAGGGCGCGCCGAGTCTCGCCATGATCCTCGGCGTCCACTCCATTCGCGGGCACCGCACGCTGTTCGACGCGCTGCTACCGCATGGCGCCGTCGTGCGGCTCAAGAGCGGGCTCATCAAGCGGATCTTCTGGGCCACCCCGCCGCTCCACGTGCCGCGCGATCTGCGCCGCGGTGAGCCACGCGGCTTGCGTCATCTCAGCGCCGAGCTGGAGCGCCTGAGCGTCGCCGATCTCCTCGCGCGCGAGCGCGAGCAGGGCCCCGAGGCCGTGCTCGGCGCCATCGAGTGCCATCGCTGCCCGTGGGGCGCCACCACGCACTGCGAGCACGCGTCGCGCGACCTCGAACGGCTCGAGGAGCGCGCGTCGCAGCGGCGAGCGGCGCTGGACGCGTTCAAGAACGCGTACTGGCAAGAGTTTCTGCGCGTGGTGGAGGTGCTCGAGCAGTATCGGGCCGTGCGCGACGGGCATCTCGAGCCGAAGGGCGCGCTCATCGCGGCCCTGCGACACGACAACGAGCTGCTGCTCGCGGAGACGATCTGGCGCGGTCTCTTCGACGACCTCACGGTGGCCGAGGCGGCCGCGCTCTGCTCGGCGCTCCTCGAGGAATCGCGCTCGGGTGAGCCACAGCTCGCGCGCGCCTTTCTCAAGAAGCGCCCGAAGCTCAAGCGCCGGCTCGACCAGCTGCTCCAGATCGCCGACGGCGTGTGGCAGGCCCAGCGCGGCCGCCACCTCGGCATGCCGGTGACGGTCCACCCGGGATTCATGCCCGCCGTCTTTCGCTGGGCCAGCGGCGAGGATGACTGGTTGTCCATCGTCGCCGAGTCGTTCGGCGGCCACGAGGGCGATCTCGTGCGCGCCATGAGACGTCTCATCGACCTCCTGCGTCAGCTGGCGGAAGGACCGGAGGTCCCGGAGGCCAGCGCGCGCCTCCTTGGCCAGGCTGCGCGTCTCATCGACCGCGGCATCGTCTTCGAGTCGGCGTTGATCTGACGTCTGCTATGCTGTCGCGCGTGAATCGACTTGGGCCCGCCGTCCTGCTGCTGCTTGTCGCCGGGTGCGCGACCGTCTTTCCGACGATCGACCAGCGGACGACGCAGGGACCCACGGCCGATGAGTTCTGGACCGCCCGCGTGATGCAGCAGACAGGGCGTCAGCCGAGCTTCGAGGAGAAGCGTCACTTCGAGGCGGCGATGGACGACCGCATCGGACGGTATCTCCGCGAGCACCAGGACGCCGCCAGCTCGCTCTCCGTCATGTCGTTCCGGTCGCTGCGGCAGGTGACGGTCGGAATGGACAAGGAGCAGGTCGAGATCTTGCTTGGCCCGCCGCTCACGGCCACCGTTGACGCCGCCCAGATGCAGAGTCTGGCGCGACATCACTGGCCCGAGATCCGCGACCAGGCGAAGCCCGACGAGGCGTGGGCGTACCCATATGGCTGGGTCATTTACTTCTCGAAGTCGCGCGTCGTCGACATCACCCAGTACCTGCCGCACACGTAGCCGTCCGGGAGGCCCGCATGATTCGCTCGACGCTATCGGTCACGAAGAAGACGCCGGTCATGAGCCGCGGGATGGTGGTGGCCGAGCACCCGCGGGGCGCCGAGGTCGGCGGGCGAATTCTGGAGCGCGGCGGCAATGCCGTGGATGCGGCGGTTGCCACCGCGTTCGCCATGACCGTCGTGGAGCCGTTCATGTCGACGATCGCCGGCTCGGGCACGATGCTCGTGCACCTGGCCAAGCGCGGCGAGACGGTGTGCCTGGACTTCAACGCGGTCGCTCCACGCGCGGCGCACGAGACCATGTACAAGGTCGTCGGCGGCGTGTCGGACGCGCTGTTCCCGTGGCCGCGGGTCGAGGACGAGGCCAACGTCTTTGGCCACCGATCGGTCGCGGTTCCCGGCTCGATGGCGGGGCTGGCCCTTGCCGTCGAGCGCTACGGCACCATGACCCTCGCCGACGTCATGGCGCCGGCCATCGAGATCGCCGAGACGGGCATCGTGCACGACTGGTATCTGGCGCTGAAGCACGCGAGCCACCTCGAGGAGCTCACGGCGTTTCCCGAAAGCGCGCGCACCTATCTCCGGAATTCACGCTCGATCTTCCGTCCGCCCTCGATGCAGCCCGGCGACGTGGTTCGCTATCCCGATCTCGCGAAGAGCCTCGCCCTCATCGCCCGCGAGGGCCCCGATGCCTTCTATCGCGGCGCGCTCGCGCAGGCGCTGGCCGACGAGATGGCCGCGCACGGCGGAGTCATCACCAGGGGCGACCTCGCCGCCTACGAAGTGCGCGTGGGGCCGCCGCTCACGGGCCGCTACCGTGACCTCGAGCTCGCACTGTCGCCCGGCGCCACCGGCGGCACCACCGCGCTCGAGATGCTGAACATCCTCGGCGAGTTTCCCGCCACGAAGGTCGGGTGGAAGACCGTCGATGGTCTGCATCTGCGGGCGATGGCGAGCAAGCGTGCGTTTGCGGATCGCTTCGAGCATCTCGGCGACGCCGCGCTGGTGAAGGCGCCGTGGGAGCGCCTCGTCTCGCGTGAGCACGCGCGCGCGGTGGCCGCGGAGATCCGGCGTCTGCGGGTGGTGCCGCGCCGCCGGGGTCCGGGCGCCGGCGTCGACTGCACGACGCACGTGGGCGCCGTGGATCGCGACCGCAACATGGTCTCGCTCACCAACACGGCGGTGTCGCTCTGGGGCTCGCGCGTCGTTGCGAAAGGCACCGGCATCCTGCTGAACAACGGGATGATCTGGTTCGACCCGGAACCGGGCAAGGCCAACTCCGTCGCATCGGGCAAGCGCGCGCTCGTCAACATGGTGCCCGCGCTCGGGTTCCGCCGCGGCCGGCCATATCTCACCGTCGGAGCGCCGGGCGGGCGAGCCATCGTGTCCGCGATTCCCCAGGTCATCGCCAATCTCGTCGACGGGCGTGGCTCGCTCCAGGCCGCCGTCGAGGCGCCGCGCGTGCACTCCGAGGGCGGTGACGTGCTCGTTTCGACGCGGGTGGGCGAGGCGGCGCTGACGGCGCTCGCCCGGCGCGGCCACGCGGTCGTGCCCAAGGAAGAATCGTACTCGACACTCAATTTCGCGCGGCCGGTGGCGATTCGCGTCACCGCCCGGGGACTGGAGGCCGGCGTCGAGCAGTACGGCGCGGCCGCGGCCGCCGGGAATTAGGAGGTGTCATGGCCATCGAAGAGCGAGTCATCGCGTCGTGGAAGTACAAGAAGGGCGTGCTCGATCCGAAGACCGCGTACCTCTGTTATCTGGCGGCGAACCTCGCCGCCGGCAACACGCACTGAGCGAAGCGCGACCTGGCAGGTGCCAGGCAGAGCGGCGCCAGCGAGGAGGAGGTCCGCGAGGCCATCTCGTTCGCGATCCGCGCCAACGCGGCCAAGACGCACGCCGACATCCTGAAGGTGTACGACGAGCCTGGCCGATAGTGCGTGATAGGCTCGACCGATGGCCACCGTCGAGCTGACCGCGGCGTTCTCCACCATCCCCGCCGGTGAGGCCGAGGCGATCAAGCGCCTGCTCGTGGAGACGGTCGAGCAGCTCGGGCGCGACGACGGCAGCTTCCAGCGGGCGAAGCTCGTGTTCACGGAGTCCGACGAGCGATGCGGGCTCACGGCCGAGCTCGACGGCGTCAAGCGCGAGGGCGTGCCGCTGTCGCTCGACATCGATCTCCTCGAGGACGCCCAGGCGGGGGCCGGCGCGCGGGCGCAGCTGAAGGAAGCGATCCGCCTCTACTTCCGGAAGGTGCAGGGGAGGTAGTGGACGACGGCGTTCTGTTCTACGCCTACGGCGGCTGCGTGTTTCGCGTTCCCGCTGGAGTCCAGCCGCCGAAGGCCGGCTCCCTCTTCTTCGTGCGGCACGTGGGCGCGCAGGCCGGTGAGCGGGTGCTGGAGATCGGCGCCGGCCTCGGCCTGGTGGCCGTGCTCGCCGCGCGCGCCGGCGCGCACGTGGTGGCCACCGACGTCGTGCCGGCCGCCGTGGACGCCGTGCGCGTCAACGCCGCGCTGAACGGGGTCAGCGTGGACGCGCGCCTCGGCGACTGTTACGCACCCGTCCGGGACGAGCGCTTCGATCTCGTCTGCAGCAATCCTCCGCAGATGCCGACGCCGCCCGGACGCGAGCGGGAGGACGCGCTGGCTACGGCCGACAACGGTGGCCTCGACGGCTGGGACATACTGGACCGCGTCATCGCGGGCGCGTTGGCGCATCTCCATGCGGGCGGGCGCCTCCGCTTCTCGATCTTCGCGTTTCTCGGACGCAAGACAGCCTTGGCCAAGGTCGAGGCGGCCGGGCTCGTGCCGGCCATCGTGGCCAGCGAGACCCAGGCGTTTCCGCGCATCGGCTACGAGCGGCTCGATCATCTGCGGACGCTCGACGCCGAGCGTACGCTCGTCCCCAGCGGTGTTCCGGCGACCGTGGAGCGCCTCATCGTGGAGGGGCGCCGAGCGTGATCCGGCGGCTCATCGTCAACGCCGACGACTGGGGGCTCACGCGCGGCGTCAGCGACGGGATCCTCGCCGCGCATCGCCACGGTATCGTCAGCAGCACGACCGTGCTGGCCACCGGCGACCTCGACCGGGAGCTCCTCGCACGCCTGCGCGACTCGGGCCTCGGCGTCGGTCTCCACGTGAACCTCACGCTCGGGACGCCGCTCACCCGGGGCCGCTCGCTCGTCGACGGCGATGGACGCTTCGTGCGCGACGCGCGCCGCGCCGCCGCTCGCGTCACCGTCGCCGATGTCCGCGCCGAGATCGAGGCCCAGGCCGAGCGCTTCCAATCCGCGCTGAAGCGTGGGCCCACGCACCTGGACACGCATCACCACGTCGGGCTGCACTCGCCGGTGCGCGAGGTCGTGCTCGAGATGGCGCGCGCGCTGGCGGTGGCCGTGCGCAGCCAGGATGCGGCGGCGCGCAGTCGCGCGCGAAGCGCCGGTCTCCGCACGCCCGATTATTTCTTCGGCGAGTCCGGTCCCGAGGCGTACTGGTCGTGCGAACGCACGGTGCGCCACCTGCGCGAGCTGCCCGCCGGCGTGTCGGAGTTCATGTGCCACCCCGGCTGGTTCGACGCGGACCTCGCGTACAGTCGCTACGGCCGCCAGCGCGAGACGGAGATGATCGGCCTCGGCGGCGCCGCGGCCCGCGCGACGGCGGCCGCCCTCGGCATCACGCTCGCGACGTTCGCCGACCTCTGAGCGGCATGGCCCAGGTCGTCATCGCGGTCGACGTGGGCGGTACCACGATCGCGGCCGGCCTGGTCACGCCGGACGGCGAGGTGCTCGAGGAGCGGCGCGTGCCCGCGGATCCCGAGGCGCGCGCGACGCTGGCGACGCTCGAAGCCCTGATCGACGACTTGCGTGCGCGCGCGCGAGACCGCGTCGTCCGTGGCATCGGCGTCGGCGTGCCGGGGCCGGTCGACGCCGGCCGCGTCGCCTCCGAGGTCCCGCATGCGCCGGACCTGGCCGAGCGGCCGCTGGCCGACCTGCTGCGCGCGCGCTTCGCGCTGCCCGCGTACGTCGACAACGACGTCAACGCGCTGGCGCTCGGCGAGTGGCGCTTCGGAGCCGCCCGCGGCGTGCGCTCGCTCGTCGTGCTGGCGCCGGGGACGGGCTTCGGCTGCGGCATCATTCTCGACGGGCGGGTCGTTCGTGGCGTGAACGGCTACGGCGGCGAGTTCGGCCACACGCCGGTGAAGTTCGACGGGCCGCGGTGCTGGTGCGGTGGCCGTGGGTGTCTGGCCATCTATGCGAGCGGCCGCGGGATTGCGGAGGCCGCGCGCGCCGCGGCCGCCGCCGGCAGGTCGCCGCGGCTGCTCGCCGCCGGCGGGACGGACGACGGCATCACGGCTGCGCTCGTGTTCCGGCTGGCTGCCGAGGGCGATCCGGTGGCCACGACCGTCGTCGACGATGCGTGCCGCGCGCTCGGCGCGATGATCGCAACCATGGTCAACGGCCTCAATCCCGAGGCGATCGTCATCACCGGCGGCGTCGCGCACTCGCTGCTCGCGCTCGAGAAGCGGATCCTGGCGGCGGCGGCGGACTACGCGTTTCCCCGGGCGCTGGCGGCAGCGCGCATCAGCATCGTGCCCGCCGACAAGCGGACCACGATGCGCGGCGCCGCCGCCCTCGTGCTGTACGAGACCGCGTCGGCGGAACGCTAGCGTCTCAGCGCGGCGCGCTGCGCTGCGCCGCGGCCGAGGCGGGCGTCGATGGCGCCGCGTCGCCGGCGGCCACCAGATCGTCGAGGATCCGCGGGAGCTTGCTCACGGCGGACTCCCCCACGAGACGCGCGACGATCTCGCCCTTGCGATCGATCACCACCGTGTAGGGCGAGCCCTTGAAGCCATAGTGGTTGCCGATCGTCAATTGCGGGTCGAGCGCCACCGGATAGACGACGTGGTTGTCGCGCACGAACCTGCGCGCGTCAGCGGCCGTGTCCTGGACGTGGATGGCCAGCACCTCGACGTTGCGGCTGCGGTAGCGCTCGGCCAGCCGGGCCAGCGCCGGCGACTCCCGCGCACAGGGCTTGCAGTAGGAGGCCTGGAAGCGCAGCACGAGGATTTTCTTGCCAATGAGATCGCGCGAGTTGATCGTGCGCGAGCCGTCGAGGAGGCGGACACGGAAGCCGGGTGCGGCCGGCGCCGCCGCCGCGACGGCGACGAAAGCGATCAGGCCGGCGAAGGCGAGACCGATCGCGCGCACACCGTTATCTTAGCGCCGACGGGCGCTGTCGTCGCCAACATGAGAAGCCGCCCGTCGCCGACGGGCGGCCGCTGCGTCGCGAATAGCCCCGTTATGGTGTACGCTCCGCCGATCGATGGAGCGCTTGCGGTGGATGGATCGCTGACCTCCGCGCTGAGTATCGGGTTCCTGCTCGGGTTGCGCCACGCGCTCGATGCCGACCATGTCGCGGCCGTGTCCACCTTCGTCGGGCAAGACAGCAATCCATACCGCTCCTGTGTCATCGGGACGTTCTGGGGCATCGGGCACGCAAGCACGCTGCTGATGGCGGCGGTGATCACGACCATCGTGCAGGTCCGTGTTCCGTCCGAGGTCCACGCGCTCGTGGAGGCCCTCGTCGCCATCGTGCTCATCGGGCTCGGCGGCCACACGCTTCTGCGCGCGGCTGGCACGATCCGGCTTCATCGCCACGCGCACACGCACGACGGCGTGTCGCACCGTCATCTGCACATCCACGTGGGAGCGCGCGACGGTCACCGCCACGGCCATATCATTCGCCACGGTCGCCGACCATTGCTGATGGGCGCACTGCACGGCCTCGCTGGAAGCGCGGCGTTGGTGCTGCTCGCGGTGGCGACGATGCCATCGACGCTTCAGGTCTTGCTCTACATCACCGTCTTCGGGGTTGGCTCGATGGTCGGCATGCTGGCGGTGAGCGGCCTCATCGGAATTCCGTTCGCCATGACCGGCTCTTCCACGCGCGTTCGCGTGGGATTCGAGCTGGCCGTCGGGGTGGCCAACGTCGCGGTCGGCCTCGCCATGCTTCGCACGTTCGCGGCGCTCTGACGGCGCGGTGGAGTCCGGAGCCGCGAACGCCGAGGCCCGACCCTGATGCTCGCGGAGCCGACATGACTGGCCGTCGACGCCGAGGCACAGCGAGCGGCCCGGACGCCGTCGCGCATGCGGCGCGCGGCTCGCGGGGCGCCGAGGTCGCGCGGGTCGACGAGGCGCGCGCACGGACGGCGCACTGGAAGCGCTGGGGACCGTATCTCGCCGAGCGGCAGTGGGGGACGGTCCGCGAGGACTACTCGGAGGCCGGGACGCCCTGGCAGTACTTTCCCCACGACCACGCCCGCTCGCGCGTGTACCGCTTCGGTGAGGACGGCCTCCTCGGCATCTCGGACAACCACCAGCGGCTGTGCTTCGCCTGGGCGTTCTGGAACGAGCGCGACACGATCCTCAAGGAGCGCCTGTTCGGCCTGAGCGGGCCCGAGGGCAACCACGGCGAGGACGTCAAGGAGTACTACTTCTACGTCGTCTGCACGCCGACTCACTCCTACATGAAGGCGCTCTACAAGTATCCGCAGCGCGCGTTTCCGTATGCCGAGCTCGTCGAGGAGAGCGCGCGGCGGTCACGCCGGCAGCCGGAATACGAGCTGCTCGACACCGGCATCTTCGACGACGACCGCTATTTCGACATCACGGTCGAGTACGCGAAAGCGGCGCCGAACGACGTGCTGATCCGCCTCACCGTCGTCAACCGCGGACCCGAGCCGGCGCCGCTCCACGTGCTGCCGACGCTGTGGTTCCGCAACACGTGGGCGTGGGAGCATGGGGCGCCGCTGCCACGGCTCAACGCGCGGGGCGACCGCGGCGCGCCGTTCATCCAGGCGGAGCACGGTGAGCTCGGGACCTTCCGGCTGTATTACGAGGGCGCTCCGGATCTGCTCTTCACGGAAAACGCCACCAACGCCCGGCGGCTGTACGGAACCGACAGCACCGAGCGCTTCGTCAAGGACGCGTTTCACGAGTACGTGCACGGCCGCACGGACGCCGTGAATCCCGCCCCGACGGGGACGAAGGCGGCGCTGCGGTACGCCACCGCGGTCGCGCCGGGCGAGGCCATCGTGCTCCGCTTTCGTCTCGCCGACGGCGATGTGCTCTCGTCGCCATTCGGCGCCGCGTTCGAGGCGAGCTTCGCGCGTCGGCAGCGCGAGGCGGACGAATTCTATGCAGGCGTCGTCCCGCCCACGCTCGGCGAGGATGCGCAGCGGGTGATGCGGCAGGCGCTGGGCGGCATCCTCTGGTCCAAGCAGTGGTATCACTACGACGTGCAGCGCTGGCTCGACGGCGATCCCACGCAGCCGCCGCCGCCGCCGCCGCGCCTGCACGGTCGCAACCACGACTGGCGGCACCTCTACAACGAAGACGTCATCTCGATGCCCGACAAGTGGGAATATCCCTGGTACGCCGCCTGGGATCTGGCCTTCCACACCATCGCGCTTGCCCTCGTCGATCCGGACTTCGCCAAGCAGCAGCTCGTGCTGTTTCTGCGCGAGTGGTACATGCACCCGAACGGGCAGATTCCGGCGTACGAGTGGGCGCTTGGCGACGTCAATCCGCCCGTGCATGCGTGGGCGGCGTGGCGCGTCTACAAGGTCGAGCGGCGGATTCGCGGCACCGGCGACCGCGCGTTTCTCGAGCGCATCTTCCACAAGCTCCTGCTGAACTTCACGTGGTGGGTGAACCGCAAGGACCCCGACGGCAAGAACGTCTTCCAGGGCGGCTTCCTCGGCCTCGACAACATCGGCGTGTTCGATCGGAGCGTCCAGCTGCCGGCGGGCGGCACCATCCAGCAGTCCGACGGCACCGCCTGGGTCGGCATGTATTGCCTGAACATGCTCGCCATCGCCCTCGAGCTGGCGCGCGACAACCGCGCCTACGAGGACGTCGCCTCGAAGTTCTTCGAGCACTTCGTCTACATCGCGCACGCGATGAACAACATCGCGGGCGAGGGCATCCAGCTCTGGGACGGCGACGACGGGTTCTTCTACGACGTGCTGCAGTTGCCCGACGGCACCGTGTGGCCGCTCAAGCTGCGGTCGATGGTGGGGCTCCTGCCGCTCCTCGCCGTCGAGACGGTCGAGGCCGACATCGCGGCCGCCCTGCCGGCCTTCTCGGAGCGGATGATGTGGTTCTTGCGCAACCGACCGCAGCTCCAGCAGGCCGTCGTCCGACAGGACACGTCGGACGGCGGGACGCGGCGGCTGCTGTCACTCGTCAACGGCGGGCGTCTCCGCAGCGTGCTGCGCTACATGCTCGATGAGCAGGAGTTCCTGGCGCCGTTCGGGATCCGCGCGCTGTCGAAGTATCACAGCGCCCATCCGTATCTGCTCACCATCGAGGGTCAGGTCCATCGCGTCGACTACGAGCCGGGCGAGTCGAGCACGGCGGCCTTCGGCGGCAACTCCAACTGGCGCGGCCCGATCTGGTTCCCGGTGAACTTCCTCCTCATCGAGGCGCTCCAGAAGTTCGATCACTTTTACGGCGAGCGGTTTCAGGTGGAGTTTCCTACGCACTCGGGGACACGGCTGCCGTTATGGGAGGTCAGCGCCGAGCTGTCCCGGCGCCTCACGCGGCTGTTCCTGCGAGATGCCGACGGCCGCCGTCCCGTCTACGGCAGCACGAAGAAGTTCCAGGCCGATCCGCACTGGCGCGACCTGATCCTCTTCTACGAATGTTTTCATGGTGACGACGGTACGGGGGTGGGCGCCAGTCATCAGACAGGCTGGACGGGGCTGGTGGCCAAGCTCCTCGAGCAGAGCGGCGAGTGAGCCTCGCTCTGTGCCATCCGTGTCGCGGGCGTCGGCGTTACTCGCCGACGGCGTGCCGCAGCCGCGCGCTCTCGGCCGGGCACTCCTGACACATCGTCCACGCCCAGCCGCCGGGGATTTCGTAGAGCACGGACACGTGCCGCCACGCTGCCTCGGAGGACGACACACGCAGCCGCACGCCGTTGGCGTCGGCGTACGAGGTGTAGAGCCGAATCTCGCGCGCGCTCTCATGAGGACAGTAATGACGCAACCGCGTGCGATACGCCCCCGAAAACGCGCCGTTGGCGCCAGGGCCCATGGGGTTATCAAGCACCGCAACCGCCGTGCCACCGACTTCGAGGCCGGCCGCGCTCGCGGCAAGCGTTTGTTTTTGCGACGGTTATAATGACGGCGTGACCGACCTCGAGCACGAGCTACGCAAACGGGTGCGCGGTAGCGTCCGCTTCGACCAGGGCTCGCGACTCCTGTACTCCACCGATGCGTCGATGTACCAGGTCGAGCCGATCGGGGTCGTCATTCCGCGCGATGCGGACGACGTCGCCGCCGCCTTCGACGTCGCGCGCGCACAGCGGGTCGCGCTGCTCCCGCGTGGCGGTGGCACGTCGCTGACCGGGCAGACCGTCAATCGCGCGCTCGTCTTCGACTTCTCACAGCACATGAACCAGGTGCTGGAGGTGAACACGGACGAGGGATGGGCGCGCGTGCAGCCCGGACTCGTGCAGGACGAGCTGAACGCTCACGTGCGGCCCATGGGCCTGCTGTTCGGACCCGACACGTCGACGTCCAACCGCGCCACCATCGGCGGGATGCTCGGCAACAACTCCGGAGGCTCGCACTCGATCGCGTACGGGTTGACGGTCGAGCACGTGATGGAGCTCACGACCCTGCTGGCCGATGGAACGCGCGTCGTCTTCGGGACGGTCACCGCCGAGGCGTTCGAGGCAAAATGCCGGCTCGACGGCGCCGAGGGCCGCATCTATCGCGAGATCGCCGCGATTCGCCTGGAGTTCGCCGACGAGATCCGCACGCGGTACCCGAAGCACTGGCGGCGCGTGGCCGGCTACAACCTGAACGAGGCGATCAAGGACTTTCCGCTCAACGTCGCCCGCGTGGTCGTCGGCTCCGAGGGCACGCTGCTCGCCGTGCTGGAGGCGAAGGTCCGGCTCGTCAAGCGGCCACGGACGACGGCGCTCGACGTCATCCACTACCAGGAGATCCAGGAGGCGCTGGAGTCGTCGCAGTCGATCCTCGAGACGGGGCCGTACGCCGTGGAGCTCACCGACAAGGTCATTCTCGATCTCGCCCGCAGCAACATCGAGCAGTCCAAGCGGATGGCGTTCGTGAACGGCGAGCCGGGCGCCATTCTCATCGTCGAGTACGCGGGAGAGAGCGAGGCGGAGGTCCGCGGCAAGATCGAGGCGCTCGAGGCGCGCCGCGCCCGGGAGAGATTCGGGTACGCCGCGCACCTCGCCTACGATCCCGCCGAGCAGCAGTCGATCTGGAAGCTGCGCAAGGCGGGGCTGGGGCTCCTCCTCGGCATGAAGGGTGACAAGAAGCCGATCGCATTCGTCGAGGACACCTGTGTCGAGCCGCGCCACCTGAAAGACTTCGTCCCGCGCTTTGCGGAGATCTTCGCCAAGCACGAAACGACGGGGGCGTACTACGGACACTGCTCCGTCGGCTGCCTGCACATCCGTCCCGTGATCGATCTCAAGACGCCGCGCGGCCTCGAGCAGGTGCGCGCCATCGCCGACGAAATCACCGACCTCGTGCTGCAGTACAGCGGCACCATCTCGAGCGAGCACGGCGATGGCCGCGCCCGCAGTCCGTTCCTCGAGCGGATGTACGGACCCACGTTGATGGAAGCCTTCCGGCGTCTGAAGAACGCGTTCGATCCCGACCACCGCATGAATCCGGGGAACATCGTCGACTCGCCGGGCATTCTCGAAAACCTTCGCTACGGCGTGTCCTACAAGACGTGGGAGCCGAAGACCCTCCTGGACTTCTCCGAGCAGGGCGGCTTCGCGGCGGCCATCGAGATGTGCAACGGCGTCGGCGCGTGCCGCAAGACGCTCGAGGGCACGATGTGCCCTTCGTACATGGTCACCCGCGACGAAGAGCACTCCACGCGCGGCCGCGCGAACGCGCTGCGCGCGGTGCTCTCGGGCCGGATGGCGCCTGCCGAGTTCACCGGACGACGCCTCTACGAGGTCATGGACCTCTGCCTCGAGTGCAAGGGCTGCAAGGCCGAGTGTCCGTCGAACGTGGACATGGCGAAGATGAAATACGAGTTTCTCCACCATTACTACGCGGCCAACGGCCGGCCGCTGCGCAACCGTCTGTTCGGACGCATCGCGGCGCTGAATGCGCTCGGCGCCCGCCTGCCGGCCGTCGCCAACCGCCTCGCCAACCTGCCGCTGAATCGCTGGGTGCTCGAGAAAATCGCCGGCATCGACCGCCGTCGTCCGTTGCCGGCCCTTGCGGAGGAGACATTCGAGAGCTGGTTCCGCCGGCGCCCGCGACCGGCCGCCGCGCCGCGCGGGCAGGTGGTGCTCTTTCACGACACGTTCGTCACCTACAACGTGCCCGGCATCGGGCACGCGGCCGTGCAGCTGCTCGAGGCCGGCGGCTACGAGGTCGTGCTCGTCGATCGCAAATGCTGCGGGCGTCCGATGATCTCGAAGGGCATGCTGACGGAGGCGCGCGAACACGCGCGCTACAACGTCGAGCGGCTCCATCCGTACGCCGCGCGCGGCGTGGCCATCATCGGGCTCGAGCCGTCGTGCCTGCTGACCCTGCGTGACGAGTGGGTGGATCTGCTTCGCACGGAGGAGGCGCGCCTGGTCGCGCGCCAGAGCGCCCTGCTCGAGCAGTTCCTGCTGCGTGAGCGCGAGCGTGGGCTTACGCTGCCGTTCTCCGGCCGGCGGCAGCACGCGCTGCTCCACGGCCATTGTCACCAGAAAGCGCTCGTCGGCACCGCGCCCACGGTGGCGGCGCTCACGTGGGCCGGCTTCGACGTGAGCGAGGTCGACTCGGGCTGCTGCGGTATGGCCGGCTCCTTCGGCTTCGAGCGCGAGCACTACGACGTGTCCATCGCGCTCGGCAACCGCCGCCTGGCGCCTGCCGTCAAGGCGACGCCGGCCGATACGGCGGTGATCGCGCCGGGCATCTCCTGTCGCCAGCAGATCGAGCACCTGGCCGGCCGGCGCGCTTTGCATCCCGCCGAGGCGCTCTGGCAGGCGCTCGCGCGCTGACACCACTCCTCCTCGCCCTCGCGATCGTCGTCGCGTCGTTCGTCAAGGGCGTCATCGCCTTCGGCTTTCCGATCGTGGCCACGCCGCTCCTGGCCATGGTCGTGGACGTGAAGACGGCCATCGCGCTGTCGATCGTGCCGAACATCGTCATGGACGCGCTGCAGGTGGGGCGTCGCAGCGGCGACCTGCGAGCGACGGCACGCCGGGTGGCGGTGCTCCTGGCATTCGGCTTCATCGGCACGGTGGTCGGTACCGGCTCCCTGCTCGTCATGCCCCCGCGTCTGGCGCTCGCGATTCTGGCCGTGGTGGTTCTCGGCTTCGTGGGCTTGAGCGTCACCGGCGCCACGTTTCGCGTCCCCCGGCGCAGCGAGCGCTGGCTCTCACCGCCGGTCGGCTTCGCCGCGGGATTCCTCGGTGGCGTCACCAACGTGCCCGGCACGCTCCTCGTGCTCTACTTCCACGCGCTCGGCCTCGCCAAGCAGGATTTCGTGCGATCGGTTGCCCTCTGCTTCATGACGTACAAGCTCATACAGCTCGTGACGGTGGCCTCCTACGGGCTGCTGACGTGGCCGCTGCTCGGCGAGTCGATCGCGCTCACCGTCGTCGGCCTCGGCGCGTTCTGGCTGGGACTGCGCGTTCAGGACGCGCTGCCGGAGCGAATCTTCAACCGCGCCGTGCTCGTCTTCCTGACGCTGCTCGGCGTGTCGCTGCTGGCGCGGAGCCTGTGGCCGTTGTGACCGGAGCGATCCGCCTCCTCCGCGACGACATCACGCGCCTCGCCGTGGACGCCATCGTGAACGCTGCGAATACCTCCTTGCTCGGCGGCGGTGGCGTCGACGGCGCCATCCACCGCGCGGCGGGGCCGGGGCTGCTCGACGAATGCCGGCGGCTCGGCGGCTGTCCCACCGGCGAAGCGCGCCTCACCGGCGGCCACGCGCTCCCGGCGCGCTGGGTGATTCACGCGGTGGGGCCGATCTGGCGGGGCGGTGGCGCCGGCGAAGACGAGCTGCTCGCGTCGTGTTATCGAACCTCGCTCGCGCTGGCCGCCGAGCACGGGGCTGCGCGCGTGGCGTTTCCCGCGATCTCGTGCGGCGTCTACGGCTTTCCGATCCCGCGCGCGTGCGGCATCGCGCTTGCCGAGATCCGCAGCTTTCTCGCGCGCTCGGCGATGCCGCGGGAGGTCTGGCTGGTGGCGTTCGACGATCGGGTGTACGGCGAGTACGCGGCGCGGCTCAGGCGTTGAGCGAGCCGAAGATCCTTCGCACGAGCTCCTCGTGATCTTCCACGTTGTGCGGAAAGAGATCGAAGTCCTTCACCTGTGCGAGATCCACCGTGCGTGACTCTCCGGGCCGCATCGTCTCCAACGGCACCGCCTGAAAGCACGAGCGGCCGGGCTCGGGCCGCTCGGTGACGAGCACGAAGCAGAGCTGCGGCCAGTGCCGGCGCATCATCTGAAAGATCGAGCGATCGCCACGCTGGTTCTCGACCGAGATGTACTGCTCCGCGGATGGGCGGTACTTGGCGGCCACGAGATACGACCGCTCCTGTCCATCGACGGTCTGCGAGACCCGAAAGGAGGGAGAGAAGTCGTCGCGGCCGAAGCGAAGCAGCGCCTGGTCCGTCTTGAACGGAGCGACGTCGTAGCGCGCGCGTCGGAAGATCGACTCGACGAGCGCCTCGGCAATTCGACTCTTGGTCTCCAGGAGATCCATGGCCTCCTCGAATGGCAGCGAGACCCGCGCCGAACAAGCGCTTGTCGTCATAGTAGCATTCGCGCCACGCCGCCCGAACAAATGGAGGCTGTCGACACGAGCCGGTCTGTATGAGACGTGACCGCCGACTGGTCAGAAGTTTCCCATCATGCTGGCCGTCGGCGAGGGTCGGCGCACCGCGCTACGCGTGCGCCGCGTCAGCCGCCAAGCCGGTCGGCGAGCGCCCGCGCCCACGCCATCTTCGCGGGATCCATCACGAGCTTCTCGGAGAATTCCTGACCGAACGGACGCGTGGCGTCGATGCCGAGCTTGGCCGTCACGCCACGCTCGTCGGCGCTCGGGTCCAGCATGGCGCCGAGGCTTCCGGCGATCACGACCAGGTCGCGATCCGCCTGCATCCGGGTGGCCACCGCCCACATCACGTCCGACTCGTCGAACACATCGATGTCGTCGTCGACGACGATCACGAGCTTCAGATAGTGGTCGACGCCGAGCACGATCGGGATCACGTGCTTGGCCTCGCCGGGGCGGCCTTGCTTGATCGCGACATACGCGGTGAACGAGGACGTCCCGGACAGGGGCACGTGGACGCCGGTGACGTTCGGGATGACGCGGTTCAGCGCGTTCCAGATCTCCGCCTCGCGCACGAGGGCCAGCGTCGTGATGTGATCGCCGGCGCGGCCGGAGCCGATGGACTGGAACCACGGCGCCGACCGCATGGCGATCGCCTTTGCCTTGAAGACGTGCTCCGTGGAGCGACGCGAGAAGTAGCCGGTAAACTCTCCGAACGGCCCTTCCGGCTCGCGAATCCTCGGCAGGATCTCCCCCTCGATGACGATTTCGGCCGCGGCCGGCACGTGCAGATCGATGGTCGTGCACGGTGCGACTTCGAGCGGCTCGCCGAGCAGGCCGCCCACCACCTCGAACTTGCCGACATCCGCTGGTGGATAGGCGAGCGAGCCCATGGACACGAGCGGGTGCAGGCCGAGGGCGATCGCGCATGGCAGCGGTTGGCCCTTGGCTTCCGCGCGACGCTGGTACTCGAACATCCGCCGGCGGGAGTGGAGGCTCACGCCCATCGTGTCGCGGCCCTTCAACTGGAAGCGATGGTAGCCCTCCGTCTCCACGCCGGTGTCCGGATCGCGCGCCACGAGCATGCCCGCCGTCAGGTACCGGCCGGCATCGCCAGGAAAGTAGGTCGGGATCGGGAGCGTGCGCAGGTCCACGTCGGCGCCTCGGGTGACACGCGCGCCGAAGGCGGGATCCGAGACGACAGAGGGCTTGAGCGTCTCCTTGATGCGCCGCGCGTACTCGACGGCGAGCCGCGTCTCCGGGACGCCGAGAGCGAAGGCGAGCGCCCGGCGGCTGGCGACGACGTTGGCCACGATCGGAGTGTCGTAGCCCTGCACGCGCTCGAAGAAAAGGATCGGCCAGCGGCGGCGGCGCTCGTACTCGAGCACGAGCGCCATGACGTCGAAGTCGGTGGCGACGGGCTCGGCGACGCGCACGACCTCGCCCGGGAAGGCCGCCTCGTAGGCGGCGACGAAGTCACGGATCGACTGTGGCATGCGAGTCCCGCCGCTCACTCGACGGTCGCGAAGAAGCGCGCCGGCGCGCCCTCCGTGCCCGCGATCTTGTAGAACGGCGCCGCGAAGTCCACGCGCTGCCGCGGCAAGGCGCCGAGGTTGGTGAGCCCTTCCATGATCACCACGCCGGCGCCCAGGATCACGCGGTGCATCGGAAAGTCTTCGGAGGAGAAGTCGGGCAGCCGCGCGCAGTACTCCTCGAAGAAATCGAAGCCGATGTTCTTGGCGCCGCGCGCGACCAGCCACTCCGCCGTCTCCGGCGGACAGTATGGCGATCGGGTGAAGTAGTCCGGCCAGCGGCCGTACATCTTGTCCGTCCAGTCGGTGCGAAGCAGCACGATGTCGCCTGCCTTCACGGCGTCGGCGCCGCCGCGCCGCAGATCGTCGACCGTGATCTTGTGGTTCGGACCGACGTACGACATGTCGACCACCACCGCCTCGCCCATCACCTGATCGAGGCTGATCTCGGCGGTGGTGATGCCGTCCTTGAAGACGTGAAGCGGTGAATCGATGTGGGCGCCGGTGTGCAGGCTCTGTCTCACCGACGAGACCTGCCAGAATCCCGGGCCGCGGTTGTGCGGCGTGATCTCGAGCCGCATGTTGGTCGACGGCGGGCTCAGCGTCGTCTCGCTCACGGTGACCGACAGATCGACGTAACGCTTCATCGCCGAGCCTCGGTGCGACGGGCGAGCGCAGCCGCCATGCGCGCCACGCCGTCCGCCAGCAGCGCGCGCGGACAGCCGAAGTTCAGCCGCACGAAGCCGTCGCCGCCCGGCCCGAATGCGCGACCGTCGTTGAGCGCCACCTTCGCTTCCTCGAGGAAGAAGGTGTAGGGATCGGCGATCCCCGTGTCGCGGCAGTCGAGCCACGCCAGGTACGTCGCCTCCGCGGCGGCCATGCGCACACCGGGCAAGCGGCGCGGCACCTCGCGCACGAGATAGTCGCGATTGCCCTCGAGGTAGCGCAGCAGCGCGTCGAGCCACTCGTCGCCATCGCGGTAGGCGGCCACCGCGGCCGTGTGGCCCAGCACGTTGATCTTGGGCACCAGATCGCCGATGGGCGCCGCCAGACGCGCGCGTATCGCTCCATCCGGCACGACGGCGACCGCGCACTTCAAGCCCGGGACGTTGAACGTCTTGCTGGGCGCCAGGAAGGTGATGGTGCGCGCCTCGACCTCGGGGGACAGCGTGGCGATCGGCACGTGCTGGCGCCCGTCCAGCACGAGATCGCAGTGAATCTCGTCGGCGATGATCATGACGTCGCGGCGCAGACACGCGGCGGCCATCGTCTCGAGCTCGCGCCGCTCGAAGAGCCGGCCGACCGGGTTGTGCGGATTGCACAGCAGGAACGCGCGCGTGCGCGGACGGATGGCGGCCTCGAACGTCGACGCATCGACGGTGTATCGACCGTCGCCGCCACGCGAGAGGGCATGATCGTCGCGCGTGAGTCCGTGGTTGCCGGCCGCGCGGAGGATCGGCGGATACACGGGCGTCTGCACGAGCAGTCCGTCACCGGGCGCGGTCGCGGCGCGGATGGCCAGGTTGAAGCCGGCGATGACGCCGGGCACCGGCACGATCGCCTCGGGCGGGACGCGCCAGCCGTAGCGCTTGGCCAGTCGCTCGCTGACGACATCGAGCAACTCGGGCTTCTCCGCCAGATAGCCGAAGAAGCCATGCTCCACGCGGGCGCGCAGGGCGGCCACGACGGCGGGCGGCGAGGGGAAGTCCATGTCGGCGACCCAGAGCGGCAGCACGTCCGGCGGGAATTTCCGCCACTTGTTGCTATCCGAGTCGCGCCGGGCGGGCAGGCGGTCGAAGTCGAAGGCCGTCATGGCGCCCTAGGCTAGCATTGCCCGCCGTCCCCATGCTATGAGTCTGCCCGTCATGCCGTCGCCGCATCTTGCCGCCGCCCGTACGGCCCTCATCGCCATCGACATGCACCGCGGGCATCTCGATCCGAGCGTCGCCACGCTGCCGCTGCCGGCGGAGCGCTGCGGTCCCGTCATCAAGCGCGCGGCCGCGCTCTTTGCCGAGCTGCGCGCGCACGGCGTGCCGATCGTGCACGTCGTGACCGAGTACCGTGACGCGGCGGAGATCGCCGCCAATCCGTTCTGGAAGGCGGCGCACGATGATCCGTCGAAGGCGCGGCGGGGAATCCTCCGGCACAACGTCGCCGGCGGCCCGGGCACGGAGATCATTCCCGAGCTCCACGACCCGCGCGACCTCGTCGTTCGGAGCAAGAAGCGCTACAGCGTCTTCCAGCCGACCGACCTCGAGTTCGTGCTGCGCCGCCGCCTCGGCGCCGACACGGTGATCCTGGCCGGCATCAATACCACCACGTGTGTGCTCTGCGCCGCTTTCGAGGCGACCAACCGGGACTTCCGGGTGATCGTGGCCGCCGACGCCGTCGACTCGATGGACGGCGAGGAGATGCACCGTTTCGCCCTCAGGCTCATCGAGGCGGCGATCGGCTGGCCGCTCGGCAACGACGAAATCGCTCGCGCGCTCGCGTCCGGGCGCGCGTCTCAAGGAGGCTAGACGATGCGACCCAGAGTCGTCGTGCTCGCCGCGCTGCTCGTGGCCGCCGCCGTGGTCGCGGCCGGCCCCTCGGTCGCCCAGAAGGGCCCGATCAAGATCGGCATGCTGGTGCCTCAGAGCGGACCGCTCGCTGCCAATGGCAAGGACATGATCAACGGCTTCGAGCTGTTCTTCGAGGAGAACAAGCACCGGCTGGCTGGTCGCGAGATCAAGTTCATCGTCGAGGACGACGAGGGCAAGCCGGCCACCGGCATCACCAAGGCCCGCGGGCTCATCGAAGGACAGGGCGTGCATCTGATCACCGGGCCGCTGAGCGCCGCCGTCGGGTACGCGGTGGCGCCCTTCATCGAGTCGAAGAAGGTCCCCGCGATCTTTCCCATCGTGGCCGCCGACGATCTGACCCAGCGCAAGCGGAGCCCGTATATCGTGCGCACGGGCTGGGCCAGCTCGCAGCCCTCGCATCCGTTCGGCAAGTGGGTCTACGACAACCTGAAGTACAGGCGCGTCGCGGTGATCGGCTATGATTTCGCCTTCGGCTGGGAGGTGGTGGCGGGCTTCCAGCGGACGTTCGAGGAGTCGGGGGGGCAGATCGTGCAGAAGCTGTGGCCGCCGCTCGGCACTGCGGACTTCGCGCCGTACATCTCGCAGCTCAAGCGCGACGCCGACGCTGTCTTCGCGCAGTTCTCGGGCGCCGACGCGCTCCGCTTCGGCAAGCAGTTCCAGGAAGCGGGGCTGCGCGAGCGGCTGCCGCTCATCGGCGGCGGCACCTTCGTCGACGAGCACGTGCTGCGCGTCCAGGGCGACGAGGTGCTCGGCGTCATCACGCCGCTGCACTACTCGGCTGCGCTCCAGACGCCGGCGAACAAGAAGTTCGCCGCCGCCTACGAGGCGAAGTACAAGCAGATCCCCTCGTACTACTCGGAGGGAACGTACGTGGCCGGGGTGGCGCTCAAGGCCGCGCTGGAGGCGACCGGCGGCGACATCGAGAACGCCGAGAAGTTTCTGGCCGCGCTCCGGCGGGTCGACCTCTCGGATGCGCCGCGCGGTCCCATGCGCTTCGACGAGTACGGCAATCCGATCATGAACATCTACGTGAGGAAGGTGGAGCGGGTGAACGGTCGGCTCCAGAACACCGTCATCCACACGTTTCCGATGGTCTCGCAGTTCTGGACGTACAAGCCGGAAGAGTTCCTGAAGAATCCCGTCTACTCGCGGGACTATCCGCCCTGCAAGGCATGCTAGTCGGCATCGTCGGTCTCGGACTCCTCGGGCACGCCGTCGCCGCCCGCCTGCGCGCGGCGGGCCACGATGTCGTCGGTCACGACGTCGTCCCCGAGCGTGTCGAGGCGCTGCTCGCCCTCGGCGGCCGGGCGGGCGGATCGGTGGCGGGCGCCGTCGAGGCCGCCGAGGTCGTGTGCGTGCTGCTGCCGTCGCTCGCCGCCGTGGAGGAGGTCATCCTCGGTCCCGCCGGCATCGCAGCCGCCGCGCGGCGTGGCCACACCGTCGTGCAGATGAGCACGATCTCGCCCGCGCTCACGGAACGGCTCGCGCGCGAGTGCGGCGCGCGGGACCTCGGCTTCCTCGACTGCCCGGTGAGCGGCACCAGCGGCATGGTCGAGCGCGGCGACGGCATCATCTTCGTGGGCGGCGAGCGTGCGCTCTACGAGCGATGCCGTCCGGTGCTCGAGAGCATCCTGCCGCGCGCGGTCTTCATTGGCCTCGCGGGACAGGCCATGGCGCTCAAGCTCGTTGCGAATCTGCTCGTGGCGCTCAACAGCGCCGCGGCGGCGGAGGCGCTCGCAATGGCCGAACGCGCCGGACTCGATATGCGCCTGACGCTCGACGTCCTGGCCGGCAGCGCCGCCTCGTCGCGCATGCTGGAGGTGCGCGGACCGATGATCGTCAAGCGCGAGTTTCCGCCCCAGATGAAGCTCGACCTCTTCATGAAGGACCTGCACCTGATCCAGGAGGCCGCCAGCGCCGTCGGTGCGCCGTTGCCGCTGACGGACGTCGCCGAGCGGCTGTACCGGGGTGCGCAGGCGGCCGGGCACGGCGGGGAGGACCTCGCGGCGGTCGTCACCGCACTGACGTGATCCTGCATCCTTTCGGCCGGGGACTGCATCGAAACGGCCGGAGGGAGAATGCGAACCGTTGTGGTTGTCCTGATGATGGCGCTGCTGCTCGCGCTCGGCGTGCTCGAGGTCCTGGCCTCGCGGGCACCGACGCTGCAGTACGCGCCCGTGCGTGCAAACGACGCCGCCATGGGGCTCGCCTACTAGCCGACCGCTGCTCGCACGCGCGGGAGGACCCGCGCTCCAAATAGCTCGACCGTCCGCACGGGATCGGCGGCGAGACTCACCGTGAACATGAGCTGCCGCGCGCCCGCCGCCACCGCCGACCGCACCTGCTCGACGCAGTCGTCGGGCGTCCCCGCCACCGCCAGCCGCGTCCGCAGGTAGTCGAGCAGCCCGAGGCGGCGGACGAGACCGACGTCCATGTCGGCGCGTCGCGTGCTGTATGCCTTGCGCAGCTCCGCGATGGCGGGCTGAAGTGCGGCCGGCACGCCGCGCGCGGCGGGATCCGGACCGACGACGTACGCCGCCACGAACGCGAGGATGTTGCCGAGCTTCTCGAACGCCTCGTCACGCTGCTCGCTGACGTCGAGACACGCGATCCACCAGGTGTCGATGTCGGCGACGGCACGGCCAGCTTCGGCGGCGCCGACGCCGATGGCCGCGCGCGCTCGCGCGACATGCTGGGCCTGAAGACCGTAGTTCACGAACGCCCCATCGGCCACGCCACCGGCCGTCTGGAGCGCGGCCGGCCCCGAGGCCGCCGCGTACACCGGCACGCGCCGCGACAGGCCGGGCAAGCGCGTGGCGACGCCGTCGAGCGTCGCCGACTCGCCGCCGAGCAGCGCGCGGGTGAACGCGAGGCCGGCGCGGAAACGCCTGGGATCGCTGGCGCCGGCACCGAGATTCACCACCCCGCTGTGGCCAGTGCCGATGCCGAGGATCACGCGGCCGGGCGCGACCAGATCGAGCGACGCGGCCGCGCCGGCGGTGATGGCGGGGTGCCGCGTCACCAGGTTGGTCACGCACGCCGCGAGGGCGACACGGTTCGTCCGCGCGGCGGCCAGGGTCAGCGCGACCCAGGGGTCCATGGCGTTGCCCGGGGTGTCCGCGATGCCGACGAGGTCCCACTCGTCACGCTCGGCCAGATCGACCATGCGCGCCGTGTACTCGGGCGACCACGGCCAGAAGAAAAACCCGAAGCGCGGCGTGGTCACTGTATCGGAGCTTTGCGTCCCCCTCCGGCGTGGGTGGCCTGAGAGAGACGGGCGCGGCGGCGCTGTATCGGAGCTTTGCGTCCGCCTCCGGCGTGGGTGGCCTGAGAGAGACGGGCGCGGCAGCGCTGTATCGGAGCTTTGCGTCGGAGGAGCGTCACGGCTTTAGGGGCGGGTAATTGCGGTCGTATGGCGGTGTCTTCAAGAATTCGTCGGGCTTGTACGTCCAGAACTGCGACACCATCGGATAGGTGTGGACCACGGTGTTCTGCAGACGGCCGTTCACCTTCTCCACCTTCACGATGTAGACGTTCTGCGTCGGATTGCCGTAGTCGTCGAGCTTGATCGGACCACGCGGATCGGGCGTCGTCTCGCTCGCCTTGCGCAGCGCCGCCAGCAAGCGGTCGCGATCCTCGACGTTGCCGCGGAGCGCCGTGGCCGCCTCGATGATCCAGCGGCCAGAGCTGTACATCACCGCGTGGAAATACGACGGCGTGCGCTTGATCTTCGCCTCGGCGATCGTCATGAACGCACGGTTGGCCGCGGTGTCGAGTGTCGGCGCCCAGATCGCCGTGCCGATGTGGCCGATGACCTCGTCACCCATGCCCTGCAGGGCCGACTGATCGCTGAAGACTCCGGTGCCGATGAGCGGGACCTTGCCGTGAAGCGCGCTCTCCCCGTACTGCTTGGCGAAGCGCACGGCTTGACCGGCGACAAAGACCTGCACGACGGCGTCGACGTCACGCGGCACCTGCGTGAGATAGGGCGCGAAGTCCATCGCGTTGAGCGGGACCCAGGTCTTCTGAACGATGCGGCCGCCGGCGTCCTCGAACACCCGTTGAAAGCCTCCGATTCCTTCGTGACCGAAGTTGTTGTCCATCGCGATCGCGGCGACGCGGCGATACTTGAGCGTCTTCGCCGCGTAGTCGCCCAGCGCGTGCATGGGCTGGCTGGCCGCGAAATTGGAGCGGAGCAGGTACTTCGCGGGCCGCCGCTTGGTGAGCTCGTCCGGGGTGGTGAGGTACAGCGCGGGTAGCCGGTCGCGCTCGATGTTCGGAACGAGCGCGTAGCCGATGTTGCTCAGGAGCACGCCGGTCAGCACGTGGATCCGATCCTGCGCCACCAGCTTGCGGTACTTCGCCTGCGCGGTGGCGGGATTGCCCTCGTCGTCCTCCTCGATCAGCTCGATCTTCCGACCGGCCGCCTCGTAATTGACCTGCTCGAACGCCATCTTCAGCCCGTCCAGCATGTCCTTGCCGGCCGCGGCGAAGATGCCGGTGAGCGGGCCGAGGTAGCCGACGCGGATCGGGTCGGCGGCCGGCGCGGGCACGGCAAGCAGCAGCACGACAGCGCAGCAGATCAGCGCGCGCACGATCATGAGGCGTCTCCCTGGAACCGCGGCATCACTTCGCGGGCAAAAAGCTCCATCGACCGGCGGATCTTGTCTTGACGGAGTCCGCCGAAGTTCATCCAGCACAGCACCTGGCCGACGCCCAGCTCGCGCATGTACGCGATGTGCCGGGCCACGGTATCCGGCGAGCCGAAGGCGAGGGTCTCGCGGACGAGATCGTCCCACGTCACGCGGCCGAGCTTCTCCGCCATGGCGCGGAAGCCGGGCTGCAGGCTCGGATGCGCGTCCTCGATGCGGTCGGGCACGACGAACCGCCGGAACGACTCCTGATACCAGAGCTCGGCATCCTTTGCTTCCGCGAGCGCCTGGGCATCGGTGTCGGCGACGTAGATCTGTCGCGAGACGCCCCAGCGTCCGAGCAACGCGGCGATCTCCGCCTCGCTGCGGCGCGACTTCTCGAGCGCGGCGACGTATGTGTCGCGATTGGCGACGAGCTGGTCCACGGGGCCGGTGAGGACGGAGTTGAGCATCGGCCAGCCGCGCAGCGCGGTGTTCTCGATGCCGTCCTTGCTGACGCAGACCTGGTAGATCGGCGGGTGCGGCTGCTGCAGCGGCTTCGGGATCACACGGACGTCTTCGAAATCGAAGAAGCGACCGTGGAAGCCGAAGCGCTCCTGCGTCCACGCGAGCCGGAGGATCTCCACCGTCTCGTCGAAGCGATCGCGACTCTCGATCTGCGGCACGCGATAGCCCGCGAACTCCGCAGGGCGGTTGCCGCGACCGACGCCGACGTCGAGCCGGCCGTTGGAGATGACGTCGACGAGCGCCATTTGCTCGGCAAGCCGCAGCGGATGATGGAACGGCAGAATGGCGGCAGCGAGGCCGATGCGCACGCGCCGCGTCCGGGACGCCGCTGCCGCCGCCAGTGAGGCGGGATCCACCGAGAGCCCGTAGTCGATGAAGTGGTGCTCGGTGAACCACACCTCGTCGAAGCCGAGCTCTTCTGTCCACTCCACCTGCTCGAGCTCGCGATGGATGATCTCGGCGTGCGAGGAGCCCGGTGCCGCCTGGAAGAAGAAGAAGGTGCCGAACTTCATTTCACACCCCAAGATACCGCGCCTTGACGTCCTCGTTGGCGACCAGGGCCTCCGGACCGCTGCTGTGCACGATCTGCCCGCGCGAGAGGACGTGCACCGTGTCGGCCACGGACAGCGCCAGCGGCAGGTTCTGCTCCACGAGCAGGATGGACAGTCCCTCGCGCTTGAGCTCGGCGATCACGCGGCCGACCTCCCGCACGATCAGTGGCGCCAGGCCCTCCGTCGGCTCGTCCATCAGCAGCAGATCCGGATTGGTCATCAGCGCGCGGCCGATGGCGAGCATCTGCTGCTCGCCGCCGGAGAGCTTGTTGGCGCGGTTGGGTCCTCGCTCGCGCAGCCGCGGAAACAGCTCGAGCACACGCGGCAGCGACCACCGGCCGCCGTCGCGCCGGGCGACCTCGAGGTTCTCGATCACCGACAGCGACGGAAAGACCCGGCGGCCCTGCGGCACCAGCGCCATGCCGCGCTCCACCGCGCGATACGACGGCCATCGCGTGATGTCGTCGCCCTTGAAGCGCACGGTGCCGCGTCGAGCAGGCGTGAAGCCGATGGTCGTGCGCACCAGCGTCGTCTTGCCGGCCCCGTTGCGGCCGAGGATGGCGACCACCTGTCCGGCCGGCACGCCGAGCGACACGCCCTGCAGCACGTGGCTCTCCCCGTAATAGGTGTGAACGTCGGAGAGCTCAAGCACCGAGGTAGATCTCCCGCACGGTGGGATCGGCTCGCACGGCCTCGCGCGTTCCGTCGGCGATGACGCGGCCGTAGTGCAGCACGGTGACGTACCGCGCCACCTCGAGGGCGATGTCCATGTCGTGCTCGATGATGAGGACGGTGATGCCCGGATCGAGGCGCGCGAGCAGGCGCGCCATGGCCGCCGATTCGGCGGGCGACAGGCCGGCCGTCGGCTCGTCGAGCAGGAGGACGCGCGGACGCCCGGCCAGGGCCAGACCGATCTCGAGCTGGCGTTGCTCGCCGTGCGAGAGATTGCGCACCACGGCGCCGGCGCGGTCGGCGAGGCCGACGGCGCCGAGCGTCTCCGTGGCCTCGGCGTGCAGCCGCGCGTCGCGCCCGAGCGGCCGGTGCATCGCGAACTTCGCGGCCGTGAGCGCCTGCACGGCGAGCAAGCAGTTGTCCAGCACGCTGAGACTCGGAAAGAGGTTCGAGACCTGGAAGGTGCGCGTGAGGCCGAGCGCGGCGCGGCGGTGCGTCGGCATGCGCGTGACGTCGCGCCCGAAGAGCTCGATGCGCCCGGTCGTCACCGGCAACGCGCCGGCGACGAGATTGAACAGCGTCGTCTTGCCCGCACCGTTCGGCCCGATGAGGGCACGCCGCTCGCCCGGGCGCACGGCGAGCTCCACGCCATCCACGGCGCGGAGCCCGCCGAAGGCCTTGGACACCCGCGTCAAGCGAAGCGCGAGCGGCTCGCTCAGGGGCGGGGGCTCACTGGCAGTACTTGCAGGGCGGATAGTCGCGGCTGTAGAGCGGCCGCGTCATGTACTCGTCCGGCCTGTACTTCCAGAACTGCCCCACGCTGGGATACGTCGCAATGACCGTGTTCTGCAGCTTGCCGCCGACACGCTCGACCTTGCGGATGTAGATGTTCTGGATCGGGTTACCGAAGTCGTCCACCTTGAGCGGGCCGCGTGCCGTGTCCTTCAGATCGACCTTGCGCAGCGCGGCCAGCATCGCGTCACGGTCCTCGACCTTGCCGCCGGCAGCTTTGATGGCCTCGACGATCCAGCGCGCGTTCGTGTAGGTCGCCTCCGAGTAGTAGGACGCGATCTTGCCCGCCGACGCCTCGAACGCCTTGTTGAACTTCACGTTCGTCGGATTGTCGAGCGCCTGCGAGTAGTGGAGCGCGGTGATCACGCCCACGGCCTCGTCGCCCATCTGCGGCAGCACGGTTTCGTCGGTCAGCGTGCCCCCGCCGAGCAGCGGCAGCTTGTCCTTCAATCCCGCCTCCTGATACTGCTTGAGGAACTGCAGGGCGAGCCGGCCGGTGAACAGCGCCAGCACGGCGTCGGCGTCGCGGCGGATCTGCGCGAGGAACGGGGCGAAGTCGTTGGTGTTCAGCGGAGCCCAGATCCGCTGCACGATCTGGCCGCCGCCCTCCTCGAACACGTGCTGGAATCCGCCGATGATCTCGTAGCCGAACGCGTAGTCCATGCCGATGGCCGCGATCTTCCGGTACTTCGTGTTCTTCAGCACCCATTCGCCGAACGGGTGCATCGGCTGGCTGGTGGCCCACCCGGTGCGCACGATCCACTTGGCCGGCTTGCGCTGCGTGAGATCGTCGGCGGCGATGACGGGGAACGTGCTCGGAATCTTCTGCGCATCGATGTAGGGCTGCAGCGCGTAGCCGACGTTGGCCAGCATGCCGCCGGTGAGGATGGCGACTTTGTCCTGATCGACGAGCTTGCGCGACTTGTTGAGCGCCGTGGCCGGGTTGCCCTCGTCGTCCTCGACGATGATCTCGATCTTGCGCCCCGCCACCTGGTTGCCGATCTCGGTGAGGTACAGCTGGTTGCCGTTCACCATGTCCTTGCCGATCTGGGCGAAGGGGCCGGTGAGGGGCGCCAGGAAGCCGATCTTGATCGGGGGCGACTGCGCGGCCGTGGCCGGCGGCGCCACCAGGGGCGCGGCGAAGGCCAGCAGGACGGCGAGGGCGACGACGCGGATACGATTCATGACTTGGTCTCCTTCCCGGCTAGTGTTTCGTCGACCTGAGCGCCCCCAGGACGCCGCGGGGCGCGAACAAGATGACGCCGATGTAGACGGCACCCAGGATCAGCAGCCACCGCTTGGTGTACACGCTCACGAAATTTTTCAAGAATACGATGGCGGCGGCGCCGAGCGCCGGCCCCGCCAGCGTTCCCGGTCCGCCGAGTGCAACCATCAGCAGCGTCTCGACCGACGTCACCAGCTGCACGTCCACCGGGCTGACGAAGCCGTTGTACCAGGCCCACAGCACGCCGGCAAAGCCGGCGAAGCCGCCCGCGATCACGAAGGCCAGGTACTTGTGCAGCCACACGTCGTAGCCGAGCGCGCGCATGCGCGTCTCGCTCTCGCGAATACCCTTGAGCGTGAGACCGAAGGGCGAGCGCGCGAGCACGCCGAGCGCCGCCCACGCCAGTGCCGTGGCCACGAGCGCGAAGTAAAAGAACGGCAGCGGCGCGGACAGGCTCCAGGGTAGCGGCAGCTCCGGTCGTGGCACGCCGGCGATGCCGTTGTCGCCCTTGGTGAGCGAGACCCAGCGGAAGGCCAGACCCCACACGACCATGCCCAGGGCGAGGGTGATCATGAGGAAGTAGGTGCCGCTGGCGCGGATGGCGATGAGACCGAACAGCGCCGCCGTCGCCGTGGCGAGGAGCACCCCGGCCACGAGGCAGATGACGAAGCCCGCCTGGCGCTCGGTCGCGAGAATTCCCACCGCGTAGGCGGCGGTGCCGAAGTACGCGGCGTGACCGAGCGAGGGCAGCCCCGTGTAACCGAGCAGGATGTCGAGGCTCATGGCGAGAACGGCCATGATCGCCGCCTGCGTCAGCAGCGTGAGCGGATAGGAAGGCAGCGAGGGCGCCACCGCGGCGGCGCCCGCGAGCGCGGCCACGCCGAGCAGGATCGGGCGGCGCGCGCCTCCGATGGCGGACGTCACACGCGTCCGAAGAGGCCGGTGGGTTTGAGCGCGAGGATCAGCGCCATCGGCGCAAAGAGGGTGAAGTAGGAGAGCTCGGGAAACAGCGCCTTGCCGAAGTTGTCGAGCAGGCCGACCAGCAGCGAACCGACCATGGCGCCCGGCAGAGAGCCGAGCCCACCGACGATGACCACGACGAACGCGTAGGGCAGGATCTCGAAATCGAGGCCGGGATACACGCCGAGGAAGCCGGCGCCGACGACGCCACCGAACGCGGCGAGCGCCGCGCCGAGAGCGAACACGCCGAGCGACACGCGAGGGACGCGGATGCCGACGCCCTGGGCCATCTCCGCGTCGTCGACGGCGGCGCGGATCATCGCGCCGACCCGCGTGCGATCGAGCACGAGCCACAACGCCGCGCCGACGAGGACGGCCACGACGATGATGAAGATCCGGTAGATCGGAAATCGGCCGGGCCCGGCGGTCACGACACCGGACAGCTGTGCCGGCACGCGAATCGAGTACGGATCGCCACCCCAGATCAGCAGCGCGAGATCCTGGAAGATCAGGGCGAACCCGATGGTCATGAGGACCTGGCCCAGCGTCTGCCCCGGCAACCGCCGCAAGAATGCGCGCTCCATCGCGATGCCGACGAGCGCCATGACGACGGCGCCGGCCACCAGCGCCAGCGCGTAGCTGCCCGTGCGCCACGCCGTCGACAGGCCGACGTAGCCACCGAGCATGAAGTACGAGCCGTGGGCGAGGTTGACGATGCGCATGACGCCGAAGATGAGCGAGAGCCCGCTCGCGAGGAGGAAGAGGAGCGCGCCGTAGGAGAGGCCGTTGAACGTCTGGGTGACCCAGAACTCCGCGGTCACAGCCCGAACAGGCGGCGCGCGTTGCCGGACAGGATGCGAGCGCGATCGGCGGCGGAGAGCCGCAGCTGCGTGTCGATGATCGCTCGCGGGCGCGCCGGTCCCATGTCGAAGCAGTAGTCGCTGCCGAGCATCACGCGATCGGCGCCGACGAGATCGACCAGGTAGCGCATCGATTCCGGCGCGTGGCTGATGGTGTCGTACGTGAACCGACGGAGGTAGGCCGCGAACGGCTTCTTGGCCACCTTCTGCGTCTCCGGTCGCACGCGCTGGCCGTGAGTGAGCCGTCCCACCAGGTACGGCATGGCCCCGCCCGCGTGCGGCAGACAGACGTCGAGCTTCGGATGACGGTCGAGCACACCGCCGAAGACGAGATGCGCGGCCGCCACCGCGCTGTCGAACGGGTTGCCGAGCAGGTTGTTCAGGTAGAAGGCGCCCAGACGCTCGGCCCCGATGACGTTGATCGGGTGGAGGAGGACAGGCAGGCGCCGTGACGCGCACGCGGCGAAGATCGGCTCGAACGCGGGGTCCGACAGCTCGCGCGCGTTGACGTTCGTCCCGAGATAGACACCTTTGATGCCGGGCAGGGCGGCCGCACGCTCGAGCTCCGCCAGCGCGCGCTTGGGATCCTGCATCGGCAGCGTCGCGGCGCCGACGAAGCGGTCGGGAAACGCACGGTGCGCTTCGCTCATCGAGTCGTTCACCGCCTCGGCCAGACGCTGACCGAGCTCGCCATCTGCGAAGTAGACCATCGGCACCGTCAGCGACAACAGGTGCACGCGCACGCCGTGCGTGTCCATTACACGGCGCCGACGATCGAGATCCCAGTACGTCGCGTCGAGCGGCGGTGTGCGCGAGCCGCGCATGACGATCGCAGGGCCCTTCGCATCGCTGCGATCGATGCGGGCGCCGAAGGCGGCGCCCGCGCGCGCGATCAGATCGAGATATCGCTCGGGAAAATAGTGCGCGTGGATGTCGATGGCGTCGACGGGCCTGGCCACGGCCGGGATTGTACTATAGAGGCGACTTCGAGCCGGGGAGGTGGCCGTGAGACTGCCGCACGAGCGCTTCGACTACTCCGCGATCGTCGACCGCAAGCCGTGGAAGCTGCCGAAGGGCGCGCGCATCGCCGTGTGGACGATCGTCAACATCGAGGAATGGGACTTCGAGAAGCCGATGGCGCGACAGTACCTCACGGCGCCGCAGGGCGTCGCGACGGTGCCCGACGTGCCGAACTGGGCGTGGCACGAGTACGGCATGCGCGTCGGCTTCTGGCGGCTCCACGAGGCGCTCACGAAGCGCAAGATTCCCGCGACGACATCGATCAACGCCAACGTGTGCAACTCGTATCCCCGCGTGGCGCAGGCCATGCTCGATGCCGGCTGGGAATTCATGGGCCACGCCGTGAAGCAGGGCGCGATGCACATCCAGCCCGATCAGCGCGCGGTGATCCGGGAGTCGATCGAGATCCTCCAGAAGTTCACCGGCAAGAAGCCGAAGGGCTGGCTCGGCCCCGGGCTCACCGAGACGTTCGAGACGCTCGATCTGCTGAAGGCGGAAGGCATCGAGTACGTCTCCGACTGGGTGAACGACGAGCAGCCCTACGAGATCCGCACCCAGCACGGTCCGCTGGTGTCGGTGCCGTACTCCATCGAGCTCAACGACATCCCGATGATGGTCATCCAGCATCACACCTCGGACGAGTGGCTGCGCCGGTGCGTCGACCACTTCGATCGGCTGTACGCCGAAGGTGCCCGCCAGCCGCGCGTGATGGCGCTCGCCGTCCACCCGTACAACTCCGGCGTGCCGCACCGGATCAAGTACTTCGAGGCGGTGTACGACTACATTCGCAAGAAGAAGGGCGTGTGGCTGACGACCGGTGAGGAGATCTACGACTGGTACGTGCGCTCGCGTCGCTGAGGGCGGCGGCCCCGCTTCGACCCCATCGGGACACTGAAAGCGCATTTGGTCAGAGACGGTGGAGCAGCCACAGCGACGTCGCGTGGAGAGCGAGCGCAACGGCGACCGCGGTGGCGAAGGCGGCACCGATCCCCACCGTACTCAGCATCACCGCCAAAACGAGGAAAAACGCGGCGAAGGCGAAGAGTCCCAGGAGAAGGCCGCGTAGCACGCTGGCCGCCGCGTCACCGCCGTCGAAGGCGTGGGCGAACACGGTCAGCACCGCCGCATAGAGCGGAAACGGAGCCAGCAAGCCGGTGAGGCGCGGCCCGAGTGCGCCGGCGGAAGCCGTCAGCACGATCACGAACGCCGTGGCGACCACCATTCGTGCGGGCAAGTCCCACATCGGGGGTGGGGTCCTGACGCCGGCGTCTTTGGCTGTCCGTGGCATCGCGCGCACGGCGACGCAGAGCGCGACCAACACCGCCAGCGCGAGCACCGGCAGCGGCGGCGCGATCGGCGTGAGGGCCGCCGTCGCGAGCGCGAAGGCCATGCAGCCGGCGGTCAGCGCGAACGGCCACGCCATGCGTCGCGCGATCCACGCGTAGACGATGCAGAACGCGGCTTGCGACGCCGCACCGGCCATGATGCCGGCGGCGGCGATCGCCGCGAAGTCGAGGCCGCGGTCGCGCGCGAGAAAAAAGGCGATCGGCGCCGAGGTGAAGGGCAGACCGACCAGCCAGCCGCCGATGGCCGGACCCCAGCGGCGCCCGGCCAGACTGGCGCCGCCGATCAGCGCCGGCGTGAGGAGGAGCTTGAGAGTGAGGTTGTCCAGGCGCTACTTGACGGGAGCGACGACGACGTCGGTCGGCGAGCCCTTGAGGAAGTTCTCGACGTTCTGCACCGCACGCAGGAGGCCGTCGCGAATCACCTCCGGTGTCTGCCCGGCGTTGTGCGGCGACAACACGACGTTGTCGAGGGCGGTGATCGGATCGCCGGGCTTGAGCGGCTCGTCGTGGAACACGTCGAGCCCGGCGCCGGCGATCTTCTTGTTCACCAGCGCGTCGAGCAGGGCGTCACGCTCGACGAGGGCCCCGCGGCCGGTGTTGACGAGGATCGCCGAGCGCTTCATGAGCGAGAGCTCTTTGCGCGACAGGAAGCCGCGCGTCTCCGGCGTCAGCCGGATGTGGAGCGACACGAAATCCGCCGTGCGAAGAATCTCCTCCTTCGAGGCGGGCCGAGCGCCGAGCGAGCGTACCTGCGTCTCGTCACCGCGCGCGCTCCAGGCGAGCACCTCCATCCCGATGGCGCGCGCCAGCGTGATCACGCGCGCGCCGATGGCCCCGGTCCCGAACACGCCGGCGGTCTTGCCGAGACACTGTGTCAGCATCTCGCGTGGCCACGCGCCGCCGCGCATCTCGCGATCGATGCGGGGGATCTTGCGGCCGGTTGCCAGCATGAGCGCCAGCGTGTGCTCGGCCACGGCGAAGGCATTGACGCCGGGCGTGTTGCACACGGTGACGCCGCGACGGCCAGCCGCGTCGAGGTCGATGTTGTCGGTGCCGGTGCCCCAGATGGAGACCATCTTGAGCTGCGGGCAGGCGGCGAACACCCCGTCGGTAAAGCGCGCGTGGGCGCGGATGTTGATCGCCACGCGCGCGCGATCGATCCGCTTGATGAGCTCCTGCTCGTCATCGGCGCCGCGCATCGCGTACACGCGCGTGTCGCCGAGCGTCTTCGCGCGCTCGTGCGCGGCTGTGTTCTCGAAGACGCTCGGAAAGTCGTCCGGGACGACTATTGTAGCGATCGGTGGTTGCACGGTTAGAGCCGTGGGTGGCCTGTGCTAGATGGTCGTGGCGGCGTTTGCGGTCGATCGTTCATCAGGTCAACCGCTCACATTCCATTCGCGAAGGCGGTCTGGGCGGCGGCGACGCCGGCGCCGGGCTCGGCTTTGTAGCCGAGATCGCGGAGCGCCAATTCGAGCGCGGACAGCGTCGGCAGCACGAAGTGCGGGCTGGCCGTCACGCCCATGGTGCCGATGCGCAGCGTGAAGGTGCGAATCTTGTCGAGACCGGTGCCGATCAGAATGCCGTAGACCTCGCGCATGCGCCTGACAACATCCGCCGGATCGATGTCCTTCGGCGCGCGGACGCATGACACGGTGTTCGAGTAGATCGTCGAGTCGGGGAACATCTCGAGTCCCATGGCCGCGAGGCCCTTGCGCAACGCCGTGCCTGCGAGCTCGTGACGTCGCACGCGATTGGCGAGGCCCTCCTCCAGAATGAGACGCGTCGCCACCTGCAGGGCCCCCGTGAGATGCGTCGGAATGGAGACCGGCTGGCGGCGCGGCGTGCCGTCGGCGACCTTGCCGCCGCGCGAGACGGGCACCCATTGCTCGCGCCAGCGGAGCAAATCGTAGGCGTACGAGTGCGCGCCTTTCTTCCGGCGCTCCATCGCCGTCCACGCGCGCGGGCTCACCGAGACGAGCGCCATGCCGAGGGGAGCGCCCAGACACTTCTGCGAGCCGGTCATGTTCAAATCGACGCCCCACTCGTCGCTGCGCACGTCGAGCCCGGCGATGGATGAGACGGTGTCGAGCAGGAACAGCGCGTCGACCGAGCGCGCGATCGTGCCGACGGCGGCCGCCGGATACGTCGTCCCGGTCGACGTCTCGTTGTGGACGAGCGTGATCGCCTTCGGACGCAGACGCTCGGCCTCGTGGGCGAGACGGTCGAGATCGAGACGCGCGCCCCACTCGACGGGGAACTCCGTCATGTCGGCCCCGACGCGATTCATGATCTCGCGCATCAGAGCCCCGAATGCGCCGGCGCCGACGACGAGCACGCGGTCGCCCGGCTCGATCACCGACAAGGCGCCGGCCTCGAGCGCCGTGCGCCCGGAGCCCGGCATGATGAGGACCTCGCCCTGTGTCTGGAAGACCTCGCGGAGCGCCAGCGTGGTCGGCTCGAGCACCCCTTCGTCGAACGAGCGATCGTACTGGATGGCGGGCGGCTGGTTCATCGCCTGGATGACGGGGAAGGCGAGCTCCGTCGGCCCGGGAATCATCAGGGTGGGGCGGGTGTGGACCTGAAGCCAGTTGATCGTCGACGGCACCGTGATCTCCTCCGCGGCAGGTTGGGTCAAGTGTACATCAGGGCCCGGTCGCCGGCGGGGCCGCGCGATGAAGGAACCAGAGATTCCGCGCGTACACGAGAAGCCCCGCGCCCTGCCCGAGGATGAACACCGGGTCTCGCCGGTAGATCGCGTAGGCGAGGAGCGTGACGCCGCCGCCGATCGAGAAATACCAGAACGCGTGCGGCACCACGCTGCGCTTGCGCCGCTCGGAGGCGATCCACTGCACGAGGAAGCGAGCCGAGAAGAGCGCCTGACCGAACAGGCCGACGGCGAGCCATAGCTGCTCGGTGGTCGCCGTCACTTCATGACGCGCGACCGAACATCGCGACGAGCACCTTGTAGGCCTTCCGGATGTCTTCCGGCCGCCGCCGACCGGACACGAGCGCGAAGATCTTCTCCGCTTCTTCGCTCGGCACCGCGGACGGCTTGTCGGCCCGGACGTCGGTCAGCTCACGGAGCGGGATCTCGAGCGCCACCGACACGCGGTACAGACTGTCGATGGAGATCGACTTTTCCCCGCGCTCCACCTCGCCGATGAACTTCCCCGACAGTCCCGACCGGTCTCCCAGGCGCTCCTGGCTGAGGGCGCGTTGCTTGCGCAGCGCCCGCAGCCGCTGACCGAGAAACTTCCTGACGTGCTTGACCGCGCGTTCGCCCATGGTCGCTTACCCTAGCACCTTTAGAGTTGTCGTGGTCCCCGCTTCAGCGGGGGGTGACGGCCGCCGCGCGTCCGGGTTCGAGGACGGGCTCGGTGCCGCCGGTCATGATCGCCAAAACGAGGGCACCATGCGTGCTCCGTACGGTATGCACGCAGCCGGGTGGCCTCCGGGCGTAGTCACCGGCGTTGCACGTGCCCGTATCGTCGGTCACGCTGCCTTCGATGACATAGATCTCCTCGTCGCCGAGGTGCCGGTGACGGGGGATCACCGCCCCCGGCTCATAGCGCACGAGCACGGTCTTGCGATCGCCCGCTTCGCGCAGCACTTTCCAGTGCACGCCGGGACGCCGCTGATCCCACGCACGGGCGGCCACGCTCACGTATTCGCTGGCCGGCTCCGTCACGGCAGCTCCACCTCCACCACACCGTCGGTCACGCGTGTGCGGTAGACGGGAATCGAGAGGCCGTTGGCCACGCGACAGGCGCCGGTCACGAGATCGAAGTCGAAGCCGTGCCACGGACACACGACCACGTCGCCCTCGAGCCAGCCGTCGCCGAGCGGCCCGTCCTCGTGCGGGCACAGTGCGCTGACGGCGTAGAACCGGCCCTGACCCGCATTGAAGACCGCCACCGACACCTCGCTGCGTTCCACCAGACACCCCTTGCCGAGCGGGATGTCGGTGGCGCGAGCGACGCGGACGAACGGCATCAGCGCGGCGCCTTCTGCGCTCGCTGCAGCGCCTCGTCGATGGCCTGACGAAACGCTTCCACCGGTTGCGCGCCGACGAGCGGAGTGCCATTGACCATGAACGTCGGCGTGCTCTTCACGCCGAGCGCCCGCCCTTCGGCGAGGCTCGCTCGCACGATCGGCTCCTCGTCGTGGCTATCCAGGCAGCGCGTGAACCGCGCGCGATCGAGCCCGAGATCGATGGCGTAGTCGATGAGGTCGTCGCGCTGAAAACGCGGCTGCTCCTTGAAGAGCCGATCGTGATATGGCCAGTACCGCTGCTGCGCGCCTGCGCAGCGAGCGGCCTCGTGTGCGGCCATGGCCAGGTCGTGGGACGGCAGCGGGAAGTCCTTGAAGACCAGCCGCACGCGGCCGTCGTATTCCTTCAGCACCTGGGCCAGCGACCGCTGGACCTGCTTGCAGTACGGTCACTGATAGTCGGAGAACTCGACGATGGTGACGGGCGCGGTGGCCGGGCCCTTGACCATCGTCGGCTCGACGGTCACGCGCACCGGTGCGGCGCTGGCGATCGCGAAGCCGACAATGGAGACGAGAAGGATGGTATAGACTCGCACGGACCACGGCGAGCGCAGCGAACGGGGAGTCACCCCGCGGAGGATACCATGGACGCGCTGAACGCGCTGCTCGGCACCTACCCATCCTGGTCGCATCTCGTCGTCCGCGTCGCGCTCGGGGTCGTGTTCGTCGCTCACGGAGGACAAAAGGTGCTCGGCTGGTTCGGCGGCCACGGCTTGCGTGCGACCATCGATGGGTTCAAGGGCATGGGCGTTCCCGCGCCGGCGGCGGCGCTGGCGCCATTCGTCGAATTCCTTGGCGGGCTTGCCCTGCTGGCCGGGTTGCTGGCGCGGCCGGCGGCGGTGGGACTGATCGTCGTGATGCTGGTGGCCATCGCGAAGGTGCACGCGCGTCACGGGTTCTTCCTGAACTTCTCGGGCACGCCCGGCAAGGGCCATGGCTACGAGTTCAACTTCGTGCTGATCGCCATGGCGCTGTCCGTCCTCATCGGCGGCGCCGGCGTCCTGTCCATCGATCGCGCGATCTGGCTCGCGCTCGGTCACGGCCAGTGAGCCGGCGTTCCTAGCTCCAGGGCATGGGCTTCGTCGTCCGCCTCATCGTCAACGCCGCCGCCCTCTGGGTGGCCGCGCAGCTCGTCCCCGGCATTGTCGTGGCCGGCGTGACGCCGCTCCTTCTCGCCGCTCTCGTGCTCGGCCTGATCAACGCGATCGTGCGCCCGATCCTGCTCGTGCTGACGCTGCCGTTGACGCTGATCACGCTCGGGCTCTTCATCTTCGTGCTGAACGCCTTCTGCCTCTGGCTCACGTCGCGCATCGTGACCGGCTTCGTGATCCAGACGTTCGGTGCCGCCCTCCTCGGCGCCCTCGTCGTCTCCGTCGTCTCCTGGCTCCTCACGGCCTTCGTCTCCGACGCCGGCCGCTGGCACCGCATGGATCGCCGCACGTAGACCCCGCCGTTTAAACCGGCTTAGAGGCGCGCCACGGCTTGGCCGGGGCGCGCCGAAGGTCGGGGGGCTTGGGGGGCCATTTCGAATGGCCCCCCATGGAATGAATCAAGCCGCGCGGCCGGAGTCTTCGGTGAGGGCCGTGATGATGTAGGTGCCCGACTTCTCGTCGCGCTCGAGGGTGACGATGCGCTGCTTGGCGGCTTCTTCGAGCAGCTTCGAGAAGGTCGAGTAGCCGTAATACGACTCGTTGAAGGCGGGGTTCTTCCGGATCATCGTCTGCTTCACCATCGACCCCCAGAGCGTCTCCTTGTTCTCGCGCTGCAGCGCCTGGATGGCGTCGATGAGCTGTGCCATCGCTTCCGCCTTCTTCTCCGGAAGTCCGTGCAAGAGCCGCGTCTTCTTCGTGTCGCGGATGAGGTCCTCGTAGAAGATGAACTCGTCGCAGTTGGCCACGAGGAGGTCCGACGACGAGGATTTGACGCCGAGGCCGATGACGTAGCGATCGTTCTCGCGCAGCTTGGAGACGAGCGGCGAGAAGTCGGAGTCGCCAGACACCAGCGCGAAGGAATCGATGTGCGTCTTACCGTACGCGAGGTCGAGCGCATCGACGACCATCCGGATGTCGGCGGAGTTCTTGCCGCTATAGCGGCTCTGCGGGACGTCGATGAGCTCGATGGCCCACTCGTGGAAGGGACGCTTGTACTCGGTGAAGCGATTCCAGTCCGCGTAGGCGCGGCGGACGATGATCTTGCCTTTCTCCAGCAGCCGTTCCAGCACCAGCTTCAGCTCGAACTGTTTGTACTGTGCTTCCTTGACACCACGGGCGATGTTCTCGAAGTCGATGAACATCGCGAGCTTCCGCTCGCCGTTCATGCAGCGCGTCCTTTCATCCGGTCTCCTTTCTCTGCATCCATTATATGGTGGTCGATTCCGGCGCCCTGGCAGGTTTATGATCGCCGGGGGAGGAGACGATGAAGCAGCCCGACGCCAGCGTCGCGCAGGGTGTGCCGCCCGGCCAGGCGCTCACCGAGAAGTGGCCGGTCCTGACCTATGGCCGCACGCCGCGCTTCGACCCGAGACGCTGGACGTTCCGCTGCTTCGGGGCCGTGGAGCAGGAGCTCACGTGGACATGGGACGAATTCCTCGCGCTGCCGCGCGTGACCGTCCGCTCGGACATCCATTGTGTGACGCGCTGGTCGAAGCTCGACAACGAGTGGGAAGGCGTCAGCGCGCGCGTGATCATCGATCGCGCACGTCCCCGGCCCGAGGCCACGTGGGTGCTGCAGCACGCGGATCCCGACTACACGACCAACACCTCGCTCGACGACCTGCGCGATTCCGACGTCGTGCTGGCGATCAAGCACAACGGCCGCGAGCTCGAGCCCGACCACGGCGGCCCGATGCGCCTCGTGCTGCCGAAGCTCTACTTCTGGAAGTCGAGCAAGTGGCTCCGTGCCTTCGAGTTCCTCGACGTCAACCCGCCGGGCTTCTGGGAGCAGAACGGCTATCACATGCACGCCGACCCGTGGCGCGAAGAGCGCTACTCCGACCAGGAGACGCGCGCGATGCAACAGATGCGCGCGGAGGCGGCGCGCCGGCTGCGCGATCGCTGACATGCCGGTGCGTGTCGAGCGCAGTGACGCGGTGATCACGATCGTGCTCGACCGGCCCGAGCGTCGCAACGCGGTCGACCGCCCGACCGCGCTCGAGCTCGCCGAGGCCTTTCGCGCGTTCGACGCCGATCCGACGGCGCGCGTGGCCGTGTTGTGGGGCGCCGGCGGAACCTTTTGCGCGGGTGCGGATCTCAAGGCCATCGCCACCGCGACCGGCAACCGCCTGGAGGCCGACGGCGACGGACCGATGGGGCCGACGCGCATGCTCGTGTCGAAGCCGACGATCGCCGCGGTGTCCGGCCATGCGGTGGCAGGGGGGCTCGAGCTCGCCCTCTGGTGCGATCTCCGCGTGGTGGAAGAGGACGCGGTCATGGGGGTCTTCTGCCGGCGGTGGGGCGTGCCGCTCGTCGACGGCGGCACCGTCCGACTTCCGCGGCTGATCGGGCTCAGCCGCGCGCTCGACTTGATTCTCACGGGGCGTGCCGTAGATGCGCGCGAAGCCGAGCGCATCGGCCTCGCAAACCGCATCGTGCCGACCGGCCATGCCCGGGCGGCGGCCGAGGCGCTGGCGGCCGAGATCGCCGCCTTCCCGCCGCGCTGCGTGGTGAGTGATCGTCGCTCGGCCTACGAGAGCACGGGCCGCGAGCTCGCCGCGGCGATGGGTCGCGAGTTCGAGCTCGGCAAGGCCACGATCGACTCCGGAGAGAGCCGCGAAGGCGCCGGCCGCTTCGCCGACGGTGCCGGCCGCCACGGCAAGTTTTAGTCGCTCAAACGCGTCTCGCTTGGCGGGCGAGCCACCAGTGCACGGCGCCGGCGACGACGAGGACGAAAACGCCGAAGACGACCCAGCGAATCTCTCCGCGCGGCTCGGTATTGCGATAGTGCAGCAAGCCGAGGACGACGATGAGGCAGCCGAGGACGACGGCGCCCGTGCGCGCGAACTTCACGTAGTTCATCCACGCGGGCTGTGTACGGGCGAGGACGAGGCCGACGCAGAGCAGGATGAGGCCGGCGATCGACACCGCGGCGGCGACGAAGCCGAAGGCCCACATGGTCGTCCGCTCGGAACCGCTTTCACCCGGTCCGACGAGCAGGACGTTCGCGATCAGCCATACCCCGACGACGCCGAGGGCCAACGTCCCGAGGGTGCGGGTCATGGCCGGGATTCTATATCATTCCCGCGGCTGCCTGATACGATCCGCAGGGATGCACGTGCACGGGCCTGGCCGTACCACCGCCACTTCCCGGTCCCGTCCCGCGCTGTTCGTCACTTTCGGTCTCACCGTGTCCTTCATGGTCGTGGAGCTCGTGGCCGGGCTGTGGACGGGAAGTCTGGCCCTGGTCGC
>DASTCJ010000037.1:0-31110 GCA_035605575.1 Candidatus Methylomirabilota bacterium | reverse complement strand
CGGCCTCGGCTCGGCGACCCTCACGCGCTGACGTACGCGCCCGCCCGCACAACCACTCCGATGTTGCGTCCGTCGATTCGCATCACCACTCCATCCCCTCCTCGCATTGAGCGGCGTACATCGCAGAGATACCCGGTTTGCGCTTGTGCCGAAATGACGCGGCGGGCGGGCGTATCTATATATATGCGGGTGATACAATCGCGGCCGTGAGCGAGATATTTGTTGTGACGGGCGGGGCGGGATTCATCGGGTCGCATGTGGTCGAGAGATTGTTGAAGGATCAGCCGCGGGCGACAGTGCGCGTGCTCGACAACTTCTCCAGCGGAAACATGGCGAACCTGCCATTCGCGGCGGCGGCGGACAAGCGGCTCGAGATCGTGCGCGGGGATATCCGCGAGCTGGCGACGGTCGAGAGCGCCGTGCGCGGCGCCGAGGTCGTGTTTCACCAGGCGGCGATGCGGTCGGTGCCGCGCTCGGTCGCCGATCCACTGGGCGCCAACGACAACAACGTGACGGGCACGCTCCACGTCCTCGAAGCGGCCAAGCGCGCCGGCGTGCGGCGGGTCGTGTTCGCGTCGTCGTCGTCGGTCTACGGCGACAGTCCCGAGCTTCCCAAGCGCGAGGACCAGGCGCCGGCGCCGATCTCACCGTACGCGGTCTCGAAGGCCGCTGGTGAGCAGTACGCGGCGGTGTGGACGCGGCTGTATGGCGTGGAGACGGTAGGGCTGCGGTACTTCAACGTGTTCGGGCCGCGGCAGGACCCTGCATCCGAGTATGCGGCGGTGATTCCGAAGTTCATCCTGTGGGCGCTCGGTGATGCGCCCGTGGAAGTCCACGGCGACGGCCGCCAGTCGCGTGACTTCACGTTCATCGACAACGTGGTCGACGCCAACGTGCTGGCGGCCACGGCACCGAAGGCGTCCGGCGAGTCGTTCAACGTCGGCTGCGGCGATCGGGTGAGCCTGCTCGACATCATCGCGCGGCTCGAGCGCATGCTCGGCAAGCGGATCGAGCGCCGCCACACGCCCGCGCGCGCCGGTGACGTGCCGCACACGCTGGCCGATGTCGGCAAGGCGCAGAGACTGCTTGGCTACGTGCCGGCCGTTGGCTTCGACGAAGGACTGCGGCGCACCGTCGACTACTTCAAGACCGTGGCGCAGGGAGGGAAGTCCTGATGCAGCGAGTGATGATCGCGCTGGCGCTCCTCATCTCCACGGTCGCGCTCGTCGCGTCGGCGGCGGCGCAGCCGTCGCGCGCGCTGGTGGTGCAGACGGGCACCGAACCGCCCGGCCTCGACCTCACGGCGACGCCGGCGTCGGCCACGGCGGCCGTCGTCCTCTACAACGTGCAGGAGTGCCTGGTGAAGGTCGACGCCCACGGCAAGATCGTGCCGTGGCTGGCCGAGCGCTGGCACACCACCGACAATCGCAACTACACCTTCTTTCTGAAGCAGGGCGTGCGCTTCCACAATGGCCGTGAGCTCAAGGCCGCCGACGTGAAGTTCGTCGTGGAGCGCGCCATGAACCCGGAGACGAAGCATCCGTATCCCGGCTACTACGCGGCCATCGGCGACATCATCGTCAAGGACGACTACACGATCACGTTCTCGCTCAAGGCTCCGACGGCCAACTTCCTGTTGAACATGGCGCGGCAGGGCTCGGTCATCTATCCGCGCGAAGCCGTGGAGACGCTCAAGTCGTCGCCCATCGGCACCGGCCCGTTCACGGTTGCCGACTGGGTGCGCGGCGACCGCATCGTGCTGAAGCGCTTTCCCGACTATCACGTCAAGGGATTGCCGAAGCTGGACCAGGTCACCTATCGCTTCATCCCGGATCCCAACGCGGCGCTGGCCGCGCTGAAGTCCGGTGACATCGACGCCTCGCTCTTCGGCCTCGGCCCCGAGCACGTGGTCGATCTGAAGAAGGACAAGCGGTTCGAGGTCATCGTCGGCGAGACGACCAACGACGTGATCATGGCCATGAACAACTCGCACAAGCCGTTCACCGACGTCCGCGTGCGGCGGGCCATCACGCACGCCATCAACAAGCAGGAGGTGGTGAAGCTGGCGATGTTCGGCCTGGGCCGGGTCATCGGCTCGAACGTCGATCCGCTCAACCCGTACTTCGTCGACCTGGCGAATGCCATGCCCTACGACCCGGCCAAGGCCAAGAAGCTTCTCGCCGAGGCCGGCTACCGGGACGGCTTCGAGACGGTGCTGAAGGTCGCGCCGCAGTACTACTACACGGTGCGTAGCGGCGAGGTCATCGTCGATCAGCTGGCGAAGGTCGGCGTGAAGGTGAAGATCGAGCAGATCGAGTGGGGGCAGTGGCTCTCGCGCGTGTGGAAGGAAGCCGACTACGATCTGACGATCATTGGCCACGCCGAGGCGTGGGACATCGCCAACTACGCGAACCCGAAATACTACTTCCGGTACGACAACCCGAAGTTCCAGGAGCTCTTCAAGAAGTCCGAGGTCACGCTGGACGACAAGGCGCGCCGCGAGCAGTACGCGCAGATGCAGCGCATGCTCGCCGACGAGGCGCCGGTCGTCTTCCTGTTCATCCACCCGCGGCTCGTCGTGGCCAAGAAAGGGCTCACGGGCTTCTGGAAGGATCTGCCGATCCCGTCCAATGACCTGTCGGAGGTGGGCTGGTCGACGCCGCGCTGAAGCGGTACGTCGTGCGGAGGGTCGCGGCCTTTGCCGTGACCCTCCTTTTCGTTTCGGCTCTCGTCTTCGTCGTCGTTCGCGTCCTCCCCGGCGATCCCGCCGAGCTCATCCTCGGCGTCGAGCGCAACCCCGAGACGCTCGAGCGCCTCCGTCGCTCGCTCGGACTCGATCGGCCGCTGCCCGTGCAATACGTGGAGTGGCTGGCCGGCGCCGTGCGCGGCGATCTCGGAACCTCGATCCAGTACGATGTCCCCGTCGGTCGTCTGATCGTCAGCCGTCTGCCGGTGACGCTGCCGCTGACGCTGCTGGCGGCGGTGTTCATGATCACCGCCGCCGTGCCGCTCGGCGTCTACGCGGCCACGCGCTACCGGCGGACGGCCGATTACCTCGCGATGGTCGTCTCCCAGCTCGGCATCGCGGTGCCGTCGTTCTGGTCCGGCCTGCTATTGATCCTGCTCTTCTCGGTGCACCTGGGCTGGTTCCGCTCTGGCGGCTTCGAAGGGTGGACATCGGGCGTGTGGCCGGGCGTGAAGTCGCTGCTGTTGCCGGCGCTGGCGCTCGGGCTCTTCCAGGCGGCGGTGCTCGTCCGCGCCACGCGCTCGGCCGTCCTCGATGTGATGCGTGAGGATTTCGTCCGCACGGCGCGCGCGAAGGGACTCTCCGAGCGCCGGGTCATCGCGCTGCACACGCTGCGGAACGCGCTCATCCCGATCATCACCGTGGTCGGCCTGCAGCTCGGCCAGCTCGTGGCAGGCTCGATCGTCCTCGAGTCGGTCTTTGCGCTGCCGGGCCTTGGCCGACTCGCCCTCGGGGCCATCAGCGCGCGCGATCTCCCGGTGGTGCAGGGCGTGACGATGTTCGTGGCCGCCTCCATCGTGTTCATCAACTTCGCCGTCGATCTCGCCTACGCGCTGGTCGATCCGCGCATCGGCTACGAAGCATGAGCCGGCGGCCCAGCCGGCACGTCACGTTTCTCGGCGGCGTCGTGGTGACGCTGCTGTTGCTGATGACGGCGGCCGTGAGCTTCGTGTACACGCCGATCGATCCGTTGACGATGTCTGGCGGCGAGCGGCTCCAGGGCCCGTCGGCCGTGCATCCGTTCGGGACCGATCAGTACGGGCGCGATGTCCTCTCGCGCGTCATGGCCGGCGCGCGCACGTCGATCGCCGTCGGCGTGATCGCGGTCGGCATCGGCGCCGGCCTTGGCGTGGTGCTCGGTCTCCTGAGTGGCTGGCTCGGTGGCTGGCCCGACGAGCTCTTCATGCGTCTCGTCGACGCCGTCCAGGGGTTTCCCGCGATCCTCTCGGCGCTGCTCTTCACCGCCGTGTTCTCGCCGGGCGTCGTCGTCAGCATGGTGGCCATCGGCGTGGCGTTCGTGCCGGCGTTCGCCCGCCTGACCCGCGGAAGCGTGCTCGAGCTCCGCTCGCGCGAGTTCGTCGTGGCCGCGCGCGCGCTGGGCGCCCGCGATCGCCGGCTGTTGCTACGCCACATCCTGCCGAACACGCTGGCCCCGCTGATCGTGCAGGCCACCACGAGCTTTCCGGTGGCCATCCTGGCCGAAGCGGCGCTCGCCTACCTCGGCCTCGGCACGCAGCCTCCGAATCCGTCGTGGGGCCTGATGCTGAAGGAAGCGCAGAATTTTCTCTCGATGAATCCCTGGTTCGCCATCTTTCCGGGCGGCGCCATCGCGATGGCCGTGCTCGGGCTCAACCTGCTCGGCGACGGGCTCAGGGACCTCCTCGATCCGAAGACGGCGTAGCGGCGATTGGCGCGAGCAAACCACCTCGCGGTGCGGCCACCGTATCATTGACATTTCGGTGAAGGTGCCTATATGGTTACTGTTGGTCTTGGCGCGGCTACGCTGGCATTCCTGCTAGCGAATCTTGGTGAGCGCCCGGGAGAGAGACAGGGATGAAGGTCTTCAACACCTCGTTCACGCTCCAGAGTGAGGGGTGCACCGAGATTTCCGACATCACCAAGATGGTTCGAGAGGCGATCCAGCAGTTTCCGGTCTCAGCCGGCATCGCGCTGATCAATACCCTTCACACGACCTGCGCGCTGTTCATCAACGAGTTCCAGAGCGCGCTCATCGACGACCTCAAAGGGCTCGTCGAGCGGCTCGTGCCTGAGCGCGCGGGCTATCGCCACGACGACGCGCGGTTCTCGGACTGTGAGCGCGGCAACGCGCACTCGCATCTGCGCTCGGCGCTGCTCGGGCGATCGATCGCGGTGGGGATCAATGATCGAGAGATGAGCCTCGGCCGATTCCAGTCGATCATCTTCGCCGAGTTCGACGGACCCCGAAAGCGCGAGATCACCGTCCAGGTCATCGGAGAGTAGTGCGCATCGGCACCGCGACGGCCCGCGGGCCATGCGGATCCTGATCACCGGCATCACGGGCTTCGTCGGCAGTCACTTCGCTGATTTCGCCCTCGAACGTGGGCTCGAGGTCTACGGCTCCTGCCGGTGGCGCAGCAAGACCGAGAACATCGATCACCTGCGCGATCGCATCGAGCTGATCGAGTCCGACCTGCGTGACCTCTCGTCGGTCCAGAACCTGGTCGAGACGGCCCGTCCGGATTTCATCGTGCACCTGGCGGCCCAGAGCTACGTGGCCGCGTCGTGGCACGCGCCCGCGGAGACGCTGAACACCAACATCATCAGTCAGGTCAACCTGCTCGAGACGATCCGCTCTCATCGCGAGGCGGCGCCGCGGTTTCTCGTCATCGGCTCCAGCGAAGAGTACGGGCTGGTGCGCGAGGATGAGCTGCCCGTGAGGGAAACCAACCCGCTCCGCCCGCTCTCGCCCTACGCCGTGAGCAAGGTGACGCAGGACCTCATGGGCTACCAGTACTTCCAGAGTTACGGCCTGCCGATCGTGCGCGCCCGTGCGTTCAATCACGAAGGGCCGCGGCGCGGGGACGTCTTCGTGACGTCCAGCTTCGCGCGTCAGATCGTCGAGATGGAAGTCGGCCGCCGCGAGCCCGTCCTCCACGTCGGCAACCTCGAGGCGCAGCGCGACTACACGGACGTCCGGGACATCGTCCGCGGCTACTGGCGGCTCCTGGAAGCCGGGGAGCCCGGCGAGGTCTACAACCTCTGCTCCGGGCGGGCCTGGACGATTCGATCTGTCCTGGAGATGCTTCTCGGCGAGGCAAAGGTCCGCCCGGAGATCGTGGAAGATCCGGCGCGCCTCCGTCCCGCGGACGTCCCCGTGCTCGTCGGGGACGGCACGAAGGTGCGCACGGCGGTCTCCTGGAAGCCCCGGATCCCCTTCGAAAAAACGCTGAGCGACCTGCTGGCGTACTGGCGCGCCCGACTCGCCTGAACCCTTTATCTGGCTGGATTTGCGCGTGAGCCGGCTGGCGGGCGTGCTATGCTGCACCGAGATGCGCGCGAAGTCCGACCGACGTCATCCCGGATAGTTCTTGCTACCCCTCTCATCCTGGTAAGGAGATCCAATGGCGGCCGGCGTTGCGCTGTTCGGCTATGGGCACTGGGGGCGTAATCTCGCGCGGAACTTCGCCGCCCTCGGCGCACTCAAGGCCATCAGCGATCCCAATTCCGCCGCGCTCGACCAGGCCCGCCGCGCGTATCCGGACGTCCGGCTGAGCGGCGACTGGGGTGACTTCATCGACGATCCGGCGATCGACGCCTGCGTCGTCGCGACCCCGGCGGCACTGCACTTCGACGTCGCGCGGCGCGCCCTCGAGGCGGGCAGGGACGTCTTCGTCGAGAAGCCGCTCGCGCTCACGGTGAAGGAGGGCGAAGCGCTCGTCGAGGTTGCGGCCCAACAGCGTCGCATCTTGATGGTCGGCCATCTGCTCGAGTATCACCCGGCGATCGAGCGGCTGCGGACGCTCGTGAGCGGCGGCGAGCTGGGCAAGGTGCAATACGTCTACTCCACGCGCCTGAACCTCGGTCGGATCCGCACCGAGGAGAACGCGCTGTGGAGCTTCGCGCCGCACGACATCCACGTCATCCTGACGCTGCTCCGCGAGCAGCCCGTGGACGTCGCCTGCCAGGGCGGCAGCTACCTCAGCCACGAAGTCGCCGACGTCACCATGAGCCAGCTCCGATTCGCGAGCGGCGTCCGCGGCCACATTTTCGTGAGCTGGCTGCACCCGTTCAAGGAGCAGAAGCTGGTCGTCGTCGGCGACCGCAAGATGGCGGTGTTCGATGACACGGTCGCCAGCGGCAAGCTGCAGCTCTTCCCCCATCGCGTGGACTGGATCGAGCGCGTGCCAGTGGCCGTGAAGGCGCAGGCGGAGCTCGTCCCGCTGCCCGACGCGGAACCGCTCGCCGTCGAGTGCCGTCACTTCCTCGACTGCATCAGCACCCGAGCGACGCCCCGGACGGACGGCAGCAACGGCGTGGCCGTCCTGCGGGTGCTGGAAGCCTGCCAGCAATCGCTCGACGGCGGGGGCGCTCCGATTGCCCTGACGAAGCCGGCGGCGCCGCCGCCCGCGCCGCCGGTGCGTTACTTCGCGCACGCGAGCGCGAGCATCGATCCCGGCTGCGACATCGGGGACGGCACGAAGATCTGGCACTACAGCCACGTGATGCCCGGCGCGCGCATCGGGCGCAACTGCAATCTCGGCCAGAACGTGTTCGTGGCGCGGGACGTCTCGATCGGCGACAACGTCAAGATCCAGAACAACGTCTCGCTCTACGAGGGTGTCGTCCTCGAGGACGACGTCTTCTGCGGTCCGTCGATGGTCTTCACCAACGTGTTGAACCCGCGGAGCCATGTCTCGCGGAAGCACGAGTTCCGCGCCACGCTCGTCCGGCGCGGTGCGACCATCGGCGCCAATGCCACCGTCGTGTGCGGACACATCATCGGCCGCTACGCCTTCGTGGCGGCCGGCGCCGTGGTCACGCGAGATGTTCCAGCGTATGCGCTCGTACTCGGTGCTCCCGCCCGCGTGGCGGGCTGGATGTGCGAGTGCGGCGTCCGGCTGGTGAAGACGGCCGGTGAGCTGCGATGCCCGACCTGCGAGCGACGATACCGGCCGGAGGGCGAGACGATCGAGCCGGTGGCGGGCGAGGCGCCGCGCTGATGAAGGTCCCGCTGCTCGACCTGAAGGCGCAGTACGCGACCATTCGCCCGGAAGTGGAGAAGGCCATCGCGGCCGTCATGGACAGCCAGCAGTTCATCATGGGGCCGCAGGTCGGCCAGTTCGAGCAAGCGGTGGCCAAGTACATCGGCGCCCGTCACGCCATCGGCATGTCGTCGGGCACCGACGCGCTGCTCGCCGCGCTCATGGCCGTCGACGTGCGTCCCGGCGACCTGGTCATCACCAGCACCTACTCGTTCTTTGCGACGGCTGGCGTGGCCGCGCGGCTGGGTGCGCAGGCGGTCCTGGTCGACATCGACCCCGGGAGCTACAACGTCACCGCGGCGGGGGTCGAGAAGGCGTGGTCAAAGCTCGACGCCGAGCGTCGCCGGCACGTGAAGGCCATCGTCCCCGTGCATCTCTACGGGCGATGCGCGGACATGGAGGCCATCGCCGAGCTGTCACGCCGCATCGCGGTGCCGGTGATCGAGGACGCCGCGCAGGCGATCGGGTGCATGACCGGCGACCGCGGCGCCGGCACCGTCGGCCTCATGGGCTGCTTCTCGTTCTTTCCGTCGAAGAATCTCGGGGCCATCGGTGACGCCGGCATGGTGGTGTGCAACGACGACGCCGTCGCGGAGCGGCTACGGCTGCTGCGCAACCACGGCGCCAAGCCGAAGTACTACCACAAGCTCGTTGGTGGCAACTTCCGGCTCGACACGATCCAGGCGGCCGTGCTGCACGTCAAGCTGGCGCACCTGGCGAAATGGACGGCGGCGCGCCGTGAGCACGCGGCGCATTACCGGCGGCTGTTCACGGACCGTGGGCTCACCGATCGGGTCGGGCTCCCCGAGGCGCCGCCGGACGACGCGGCGCACGTGCGCCACATCTACAACCAGTTCGTGGTCCGCGTGCCGCGGCGCGACGCGCTCCGCGAATTCCTGACCACGCACGGGATCGGCACGGAGGTCTACTATCCGGTGCCGTTCCACATGCAGGAGTGCTTCCGCGAGCTCGGCTACCGCGAAGGCGATTTCCCGGAGGCGGAGCGCGCGGCCCGGGAGACGCTGGCGCTGCCGATCTATCCGGAGCTCAGCTCCGACCAGCAGGCGTACGTGGTGGACACGATCTTCGAGTTCTTCCGAAAGGATTAGAAGTGGATCTGCGAGGGCGTCGCCTTCTGGTGATCGGCGGCGCGGGCTTCATCGGCTCGCACGTCGTCGATCGGCTCACCGGTGAAGATGTCGGCCAGATCGTGGTGTACGACGATTTCACCCGAGGCCGCGCCGACAACCTGCAAGGCGCGCTGCGCGACCCGCGCGTCAAGGTGTTCGAGGTCGGAGGCAACATTCTCCATCGCGACATTCTCGGCGCCGCCATGAAAGACGCGGACTGTGTGTTCCATCTGGCCGCGCTGTGGCTGCTGCACTGCCACGACTATCCGCGCTCGGCGTTCGAGGTGAACATCGGCGGCACGTTCAACGTGCTCGAGGCCTGCGTGGCGGCGGGCGTCAAGCGCCTCGTCTACTCTTCCTCCGCATCGGTGTATGGCGATGCCGTCGTCACGCCGATGACCGAGGACCATCCGTTCAACAATCGGACGTTCTATGGCGCGACGAAGATCGCCGGCGAGCAGATGTGCCGCGCCTTCCATCACCGTTACGGTCTCTCCTACGTCGGCCTTCGGTACATGAACGTCTATGGCGCCCGCCAGGACGAGCGCGGCGCGTACACGTCGGTGATCATGAAGGTGCTCGAGCGGATCGCCGACGGCCTGCCGCCGATCGTCTTTGGTGATGGCTCGCAAACCTACGATTTCATCTATGTCGATGACGTCGCGCGCGCCAACGTCCTGGCCGCGAAGAGCGACGCCACCGATCGTTTCTACAACGTCGGTCGCGGCGTCGGCACGTCGCTGAGCGATCTCGTGAAGGAGATTCTGCGGGTCACGGAATCGGATCTGGAGATCGAATACCGCCCGGCCGGACAGACGTTCGTGACGCAGCGGATCGGCAGCACCGAGCGCGCCGCGCGTGACCTCGGCTTCGAAGCGGAGATTGACCTGACGCAGGGCCTACGTCGGTTGCTGGAGTGGCGGCGGAAGCACACGTGCAGCGAAAAGTAGCGGCTGCCGTCTCCATCCCGATCACCAAACCCGTGTTCGGCGACGAGGAGCGGCTTGCCGTCCAGCGGCCGCTCGAAACGGGCTGGGTTGTCCAGGGCCCGTTCGTCCGGGAGTTCGAGGAGATGTTCGGGTCCTTCACCGGCGCTCAGTTCTGCATCGCGACCAGCTCATGCACGACCGCGCTGCACGTCGCGGTGGCGGCCATGGGCCTGCGCGCGGGCGACGAGGTGATCGTTCCGGCGTTCACTTGGGTCTCCACGGCCAACATCGTCGAGTGCATGGGTGCGCGTCCGGTCTTCTGCGACATCGACCTCCGAACGTTCAACATCGATCCGGGCCGAATCGAAGGGTGCATCACGCCCCGCACCGTCGGAATCATCCCGGTTCATTTGTTCGGTCTCTGCGCCGACATGGACGCCATCCTCGACATTGGCCGGCGCCGCGGGCTCTGGGTCATCGAGGACGCCGCGTGTGGACTGGGCGGCAGCTACCGTGGTCGGCACGCGGGCACGATGGGCGTTGCGGGCTGCTTCAGCTTTCATCCGCGGAAGTCCATCACGACCGGGGAAGGCGGCATGATCACGACGGGGCACGAGGACGTCGCCCGCTTCGCCGTGTCGGTTCGCGATCATGGTGCGTCGCGCTCCGATCTCACCCGTCACGGCAGCCGCGGGGCGTTTCTCCTCGCCGAGTACGACACCCTCGGCTACAACTATCGGATGACGGATATCCAGGGGGCGCTGGGCTGCGCCCAGATGAAGCGCCTCGACGAGATCCTGGCCGCGCGACGGCGCATAGCGGCGCGTTACGACACGCTGCTATCGGAATTCGACGCGATTTCCACACCGCCCGTACCCGACGGCTTGGTGCACGGCTACCAGGCGTATGTCTGCCTCTTTGGCGGTGACGCGGCGTCGCTCGCCACGGTCGATCGCCTCCATGACCGGCGTAACGACGTGATGGCGCGGCTGGAGGAACAGGGTATCGCCACGCGGCAGGGCACTCACGCGCCCGTGCTGCTGGGGTACTACGCATCGAAGTACGGACTCCGCGCGCAGGATTTCCCGAACGCGTACCTTGCCGACCGTCTGAGCCTCACGCTGCCGCTCTATCCGCAATTGACGCCGTCGGAGCAGTCGCTCGTGTGCGAGCGTCTCGTCGAGGCGGTGGATGGATAGCGCCTTGGTCGAGCTGCTCGTCGACCCGATCTCCGCGCAACCGCTCCGGCTGCATGTCGAGGAATCCGATGCTGAAAACCACGTCATCGCGGGTCACCTCCACTCGGCCGCGGGACGGTCGTTTCCGATCGTGAACGGCATTCCGCGCCTCGTGGTCAGCGACGACGACAACCAGCGGCAAACCGGCGAGAGCTTCGGCTTCAAGTGGAACCGCCGTGCGAGCTACGATTCGCCTCGTTTCAGAAGTGATATCCAGGCCTGGCTGGTCGCCCGTTATGGGTTTGCGACCGTTGACGAGATGCGGAAGTTCTTCGGCGGCCGGCGGCGGATTGTCGATCTGGGCTGTGGCAGCGGGTTCACGTCGTCGCTCTGGATGGAGCCTTCATGGCGCGGCGACGGGGACGCGGAATGGATCGGGGTCGATCTCTCGACCGCGATCGACGTGGCGCGCGACCGGCTGGCCTGCATGCCAGGCACGCACTTTGTGCAGGCCGACATCCTGCATCTGCCGTTTCGCTCCGACAGCTTCGACACGGTGTACGCCGAGGGGGTCTTGCATCACACACCGTCCACCGAGCGGGCGCTCGGGGCGGCTGCGCGCGTGCTCGCGTCAGGTGGCGAGCTCCTCTTTTACGTGTACCGACGGAAGGCCCCGCTGCGCGAGTTCACGGACGATTACATTCGCGCGGCGGTGTCACGGCTCGATCCGGAGCAGGCGTGGGAGGCGATCCGGCCGATCACGCGGCTCGGCAAGGCGCTCGCCGACCTTCACATCGACGTCGAAGTGTCCGAGGACGTGCCGCTGCTTGGCATCAAGGCTGGGCGATACGATGTGCAGCGTCTGATCTACTGGCACGTGGCCAAGCTTTACTGGAACGACGGGTTCTCCCTCGAGGAGAACAACCACGTCAACTTCGACTGGTATCACCCCACATATGCGCACCGGCATACCGAGGATGAGATCCGTGGCTGGTGTAAGGGCGCTGGGCTCACAATCCAGCACTTCGATGCGCAAGAGAGTGGCTACACCGTGCGGGCGATCAAGGGCTGACGGCGATGTGTGGCATTGCGGGCGTGTGGAATCTGGATGCACGGCCGGTCACCCGGGCGGTGCTGGAGCGGATGACCCGGAGTCTCACGCATCGAGGTCCCGACGGGGAAGGCTACTACATCGACGGCGCCCTGGGGCTCGGCCACCGACGGCTCGCGGTCATCGATCTTTCCACGGCCGCGAGCCAGCCGATGGTGACGGAGCGCACGCGATGCGCTCTGTCGTACAACGGGGAGGTCTACAATTTTCGGGAGCTGCGCCGGGACCTCGAAGCGCTCGGCCACGCGTTCAAGTCACGCGGCGACTCCGAGGTGGTGCTGCATGCGCTGAGCACGTGGGGCGAGGACGCCGTGCCGCGCTTCAACGGCATGTTTGCCTTCGCGTGGTGGAACGGACCGCGCAACGAGCTCCTCCTCGCCCGCGACCGGTACGGGATCAAGCCGCTGTACTTCACGCGCCGCGGCGACACCATCATCTTCGCCTCCGAGATCAGGGCCATCCTCGAGCATCCGTTGTACCGCCGCGATATCGATCCGACGGCCCTGCTCGAGTACTTCACGTTCCAGAACATCTTCACGGACCGTACGCTGTTCAAGGACATCACCCTCGTTCCGCCCGGGTCCACGGTGCGCTTCTCGCTGCGCTCACCGGACGGATACCGGCGTCGCTACTGGGACTACGACTTCCGGGAACCAGAGCATCCGGCGCCCGGCGGCGAGTACCTGGAGGAGGTCGACCGCCTCTTCCGTCAGGCGGTGACGCGGCAGCTCGTGAGCGACGTCGACATCGGCGCCTATCTGAGCGGTGGCATGGACTCGGGCTCGATCACCGCGGTGGCCGCACGCGCCTTGCCCTACATGAAGTCCTTCACCGTCGGCTTCGATCTGCACTCCGTCTCCGGTATGGAGCTCGCGTATGACGAGCGCGAGAAAGCCGAGTTCATGTCGTATCTCTTCAAGACCGAGCACTACGAGATGGTCCTGAAGGCCGGCGACATGGAGCGTGCGCTGCCGGCGCTCACGCGGTCGATCGAGGACCCGCGGGTCGGACAGTGCTATCCGAATTTCTACGCGGCGCAGCTCGCTGGGAAATTCGTGAAGGTCGTGCTGTCCGGGGCCGGCGGCGACGAGCTCTTCGGCGGCTATCCGTGGCGATACTACCGCGGCGTGATCAACGACGACTTCGAGCACTACGTCGACAAGTACTTCCGGTTCTGGCAGCGCCTTCTGCCGCCGGAGTCGGTCGAGCGCGTGTTCGCCCCCCTCTGGCCCGCGGTGAAAGACGTCTCGACGCGCGACATCTTCCGCGGCGTCTTCGCCGAGCACGCCGAGACACTGACGCGGCCCGAGGACTACATCAATCACTCCCTCTATTTTGAGGCAAAGACGTTCCTGCACGGGCTGCTACTCGTCGACGATCGGGTGAGCATGGCGCACGGGCTCGAAGCACGGGTCCCCTTTCTCGACAACGACCTCGTCGACCTCGCCATGCGGATCCCCGCGCGCCTGAAGCTCGGGCACCTCGAGGACGTGGTTCGGCTGAACGAGAACGACCCGGGGCCGAAGACTGCCCGGTATTTCGAGCGCACGCGGGACGGCAAGCTGATCCTCCGCAAGGCGATGGCGGCCTATATCCCGGCCGAGGTCACGGAGCGGATCAAACAGGGTTTCTCGGCGCCCGATGCGACGTGGTTCAAAGGCGAAAGCATCGAGTACGTCAAGCGGCGGCTGTTCGCGCCCGACGCGCGGCTCTATCAGTTCCTCGACCGGACGGCGGTGCAAGCCCTCGTCAACGAGCACGTCGACGGCCACGAGAATCGGCGGCTGCTCATCTGGTCGCTGCTGACGTTCGACCAGTGGTGTGAGGAATACCTCGCGACATGACCACGGTAGCGATTGCGTCACTCGACGAGAGCCTGGAAACGGCCTACGACGAGTACCTGCACACCTCCGACGGCGGCCTGCTCTACTACTCGCTCGCCTACCGACGCTTTCTCTGTGACCTGCTGAATTGCCGGGCCGAATACCTCGTCGCCACCAGTGGGTCGCGCGTCGTCGGCCTCCTGCCACTCATGGCGCTGGACGGACCGTACGGCACCGTGTGGAACTCGCTGCCGTTCTTCGGCAGCTACGGCGGGATCCTGGCAGATGACGCGCAGACGGCCGGACAGCTCGCCCGGCGGTACGACGACCTCACGCGCGAGGCGGGTGTCGCGGCGGCGACGGTTGTCACGAACCCCTTCGTACCGCCGGAGGCGAATCGTTTCCCGGCCGATACTGTGGACGAGCGCATCGGACAGTTCACCTCGCTGGAGCCGTTCCGCGACGGCTCGCCGGATCGATATCTGCGCGAGATCGAGAGCTCGGCGCGGCGCAACGTCCGCCGGGCGCGTGACGCCGGCGTTGTCGTGCGAATCGACAACGGGGCCCTGCCGTGGCTCGAGGTCGCCCACCGCGACAGCATGGTGGCCGTCGGCGGCCGTGCCAAGCCGCCGCGCTTCTTCACCCTGCTCGAGTCGCATTTCATCGCAGGGAAGGACTACAACGTCTACGTGGCGGACGTTGATGGTGTCACGGCCGGGACGCTCCTGGTCTTCTACTTCAACGGGACAGTCGAGTACTTCATTCCGGCGACGCTCCCGCGGTATCGCGCGCTGCAGCCGATGGCGCTCGTTATCGTCACGGCCATGCAGGATGCCGCCGCGGCCGGGCATCATCGCTGGAACTGGGGCGGCACGTGGCGACAGCAGTCGACGCTGTATCGCTTCAAGCGCAAGTGGAATGCGGTCGATCGGCCGTATCGCTACTACACGCGGATCAATCGCCGCGAACTGCTGCGGTGCCGTCCCGACGAGCTCCGCGCCGCGTACGGCGAGTTCTACGTCGTGCCGTTCCACCTCCTGACGACCTCGTAGGCCAAAATGGAGCTGCAGTACTTTTCGAGCGGTCCCCGCGAACGAGTCCTTGACGCTGTGCTGGCCGCCGGCCACAAGGTCTTGGGCGTCTTCATCACCGACCCGGCCCGCTGGCCGCAGGTCGCGCGCACCGTCGAGCTCGCGGCGCGGCACGGAATCGCCGTGCGCATCGTTCGGCGCGCTGACCTCGCGGGCCTCGGCACCGAGCTGGGCGGATCGACGTGCCTATCGGTCGGCTTCGCGTATCTCTTCCCCGAGTCCTTCATCGCGGCCACGAAGCTCTGCTTGAACGTGCACGGGACGCTTCTGCCGAAGTACGCGGGCGCGCGGACGCTGAACTGGGTCATCGAGCACGGCGAGCGTGAGAGTGGAGTCACCGTGCACGTGATCGACGCCGGCATTGATACGGGTCCAATCGTCTTGCAGCGCGCGTTCGCCGTGTCCCGCTTCGATACGGGTCGCAGCCTCTACCGCAAGACGCTGGCGTTCGAGCCCGCGGTCGTGGTCGAGGCGCTGGCGTTGTTCGAGTCCGGGCGTGCGGTCATCCGGGTTCAAGACCTCGCTGGCGTCGCGCGCCATGCGGACCGGACGCCGAAGCATTCCGAGCTCGATCCCTCATGCTCCTTGCTCGAGCTGTTCGACAAGATTCGTGCGGCGGATCCAGAGCGATATCCTGCGCACTTCTACGTCGACGGGGAGCGCGTGTGCGTGCGGCTGTGGCGTCCCGAGAAACCGGCGGACGAAAGCGACATGGTGTGAGCGATGCGCCACCCGCACGACGCGTTTGGCAGCGCCGGCGACCTCGATTTCGCAGCGGCCGTCACGGCGCAGCAGGCGGAGCAGCGCTCCCGGCTCGACAAGGCCGTCACCACACCGTTCCGTCAAACCGCGTATGTGCTCGCGGCGCTGTACTGCACGACGCTGGCGCTCGTGGCCGCGATCGTCAAGGTGTGGTTTCGACCGGTGCCGGGGCCGATCGAACGCGCGCTGTCGGAGATCTACCATTACGTCCCCGAGATGGCGCTCCACAAGACGATCGAGCTTCATGCGTTCATGACCCAACCGCTCGTCGGCTGCGGTCTCGACCTGGGCTGTGGCGATGGTTGTGTCGGCGGGGTGTTGATCCGCATGGGGCGGCTGCGCGAGCTCCATGGTGTCGACCAGAATCCCGGGTGTGAGGCGTCCGTTCTCGCGAACGGATACGCCGGCTTCAGGGTCGGCGATGTCCAGTCGCTCGACAACTATCCCGAGGGATCGTTCGATTATGCGATCAGCATCTGCGTCGTCGAGCACGTTCGCGATCTCGGCCGCACGCTACGCGGCGTTGCGCGGGTACTGAAACCCGGCGGCCGTTTCGTGTTCTCGACGCCGGCGCCGCGCTTCCGGGACAGCACTCTGGGGTTCCGCGTGCTCGCGTCGGTCGGGCGCGGGGACCAGGCTCGTGCATTCCAGCGAGCCAAGGACGCCAGCTGCATGCATTTCCACTATTACAGTGCCGATCGCTGGCGCAGCCTGCTCGAGGATGCGGGATTCGAAACGATCACCGTCACCCCGATCTTTAGTCGCGCGCAGCTCCTGGCCTATGATCTAATGAACATTCAGGTCAACTGGATGCAGTTCTATTTTGCCGACAAGCTGTCCCGGTTGCTCCAGCGCCGTGGCATGTTACGGCGCGCCATGATCGCAGCCACGGCGACGCTCAGCGCACATCTCGGGCGCACACGAGCGGCACTCGCTTCCGAGGACGCCACGCATTTGCTCGTCTCGTGCACGAAGCGCCTCGCATGATGCGTCTGGGACCGCGAAAGGTGAAGAACATCGCCGCACGCGTGCGACGAGCCGCCGCCACGGTCTTGCGTCGGCGAGCGACGGTCGATGACGGGGCCGATCCCGAGGCGCGCCGGCGCGCATATGCCCGCGCGATCTTCGCGAACGGCGCGATGCCGACCGATTTTTCGATCGGACTCGGTGCGGCGCCCTGCAACCACACGTGCCTCTTCTGTCCGCAGTCGGTTGAGAAGCCCGCGCGCGCGGCGTGGCTGGACCTCGAGCTGCTCCGCAAGGTCGCGCACGAGTTGCCCCACGAGAATCTCCGCGTTGCGCTGTCGTCGTATTCGGAGACGGTGGCCGCTCCGAATCTCGTGCCCGCCGTGCGGCTCATGAAGGAGGTGCGCCCGAAGCTGCCCGTCATCATGGCGTCGAACGGCACGCTGTTTCGCGAGCAGGTCATCTCTGAGCTGATCGATGCCGGGCTCGATCACTACTCGTACAGCTTCGACGCGGCCAACCGTCAAGACTACGCAGTCATGATGCAGCACGACGACTTCGAAAAGGTGTGGGCGAACCTCGAGAAGCTCGTCGAGCTCCGCAATCGCAAGCGGTCGCCCATGAAGATCACGACGCATATCATGCACTTCAAGGGTGTCGAGGCCGACTTCGAGAAGTTTCGCGCGTACTGGGCGCCGAAGCTCGACGAGGTCGTCCTCCGGCGAGTCGGCAACTGGGGCAGTGACGATCTCGGCCTGATGAGGCGGCTCGCCGACAAGGGGTTCGTCTCGGCGCACGAAACGCCGGCGCAGCGCGTCCCGTGTACCTCCATCTTCATGCACATGAAGCTGCAATACGACGGCAATTACTTCCCCTGCGTGGCGGCGATTCCCGCATTCGATCGTCACCTCGTCCCGCCGCTGGGAAACGCGCGTGAGATGACCTGGGTCGAGGCCTGGAAGCGGCTCGGCGCGATGCGTCGTGCGCACCTCGAGGGGCGCTGGGACGAATACGAGTGCTGCAAGAGCTGTAACATCTGGAGCATGTGGGACGACCTGTGGTCGAAGCGTCCGGGTACGGGAAACGGGGCGGGACGCTTCTACATCAAGGACGCCGACTATGCACAGTAACCACGTCGAGTGACCGGGGTCGTCGCCGCCACCACCGCGTACTCGCTCGACACGTATCGCTCGCTTCTCGAGCTCGCGCAACAGCAGGGATATCGCTTCGTGAGCTTTCTGGAGGCGCCGGACGCGTTGCCGAAGTCGATCTATCTGCGACACGACATCGATTTCTCGGTGACGGCGGCCGTGGAGCTCGCGCGCGTGAACGCAGCCCTCGGCGTGCAGGGCACGTTCTTTGTGCTACTGCGCTCGGAGATCTACAACGTGCTGAGCCCGCGGGCCCTCGAAAGCGTGGGAGAGCTCCGGCGCCTTGGTCAGCGTCTTGCGTTCCACTGCTGGGCGCCGTCCCTCGGCGATCGCGACGCCCTGGCGCGAGCCGTGCTCGAGGACTTTTCGGTCCTGCAGACGGCGCTGCGGCCAGTCGATCGGGTATTTTCCTGGCACAACCCGAGTGGCAGCAGCGTGGAAGGCCGAATCGACCTCGAAGTGCCGACGCTGGTGAACGCCTATGGCGGCCGGTTCGCCCACGAGATCCGCTACGTCTCGGATTCGAACATGCGCAACTCCGTGGCCGATCTGTGCGCGCATCTGCGCAATGACGCGGCGGATTCGCTGCAGCTGCTCCTCCATCCGATCAACTGGGTCGTCGGAGGCGAGAGCGTCGCCGACATGCTGGCCGGCGCGTGGCGCTATGTCATCCGCGATCGGGAGCACGGGATGCGGACGAACGGCGTGTACGATGCGATCTTTCCGGCGGGGATGTCCGATACGCTCGTCGCCGACTTTGCCGAGATGTGGCGGCGCTCGGCCGCGACGCAGGGCCAGCCGCCGCGATGACGACGGGCGGGGATGACGCGCGGGAGGTCGGCGGCGGACCGCAAGGCCGCCTCGTCGCGCTCACGCCACTCACCGCCGCGGACGCGGCCACGCTGTTTCGGTGGATCAACAACCGGGGCGATGTGTTGCTCAACAGCCCCTACCGCCCGGTCAGCGAGCGACAGCACATGCAATGGTTCGACGGCATTCAACAGCAACGCGATGTGGTGATTTTCGGGATACGGCTGCTGACCGACGGGCGCCTGATCGGCTCCTGCCAGCTGCACGGGATCCATCCGGTTCACCGGAGCGCCGAGCTGCAGATTCGCATCGGCGAAGCAGGGGAGCGGGGCCGCGGCCACGGAACCGAGGCCGTCACGTTGCTGGTCGACTTCGCATTTCGCGATCTCAACCTCCGCCGGGTGGCGCTGCACGTGCTCGCCACCAACGAGCGCGCGCTGAAGATGTACGAGCGCATCGGTTTCGTCCGCGAGGGTGTCCTGCGCGAGGCCGCCCATGTGGACGGCGAGTACGTGGACGTGGTCGTGCTCGCGATCCTGAGGGCAGACACAGCGGCCCGGTGATGCACGCCAAGACGGTCGGTATTCATCAGCCGAATTTCTTCCCGTGGCTGGGCTACTTCAACAAGCTCGCCCACGCGGACGAGTTCGTCTTTTTAGACAGCGTGCAGTTCTCGAAGGCGGCGGGTACGTGGTCGAATCGCGTGCGGCTGCAGATCCACGGCGAGCCGCGCTGGGTCACGATGCCGGTGGTGCGCGACTATCATGGCGTGCAGGTGGTGCGCGACATGCGCACCGTCAGGAGCGACTGGCGCGAGCGGATGCTCAAGACGATCCGTAGCGCCTACGGGCGCGCGGCGCACTTCGACGTCGTGTTCCCATTCCTCGAGCCGCTCGTGGCGAATCCGACGGACGTGCTCGTCGAGTACAACGTCGCGGCTATCCGGGCCATCGTCGATGCGCTGGACCTGCGACGCGCACGGCTCACGATGGCGTCCGAGCTCGGCGTCGCGGGCCGGTCGACCTCGCTGCTGGTCTCGATTGTCACAGCGGTGCGGGGCACGACCTACCTCTGCGGCGACGGCGCCTCCGGATACCAGGACGACCAGCAGTTCAGGGGGGCGGGCATCGAGCTCCTCCGCCAGCAGTTCCGGCATCCGGTCTACGAGCAGCCCGGAGACGCGTTCCTCCCCGGACTCTCGGTGATCGACGCGCTGATGCACTGTGGTTTTGAGGGGGCGCGCCGGCTCGTGCTGGCCAGCACGCCGGGCGAGGCCGTCGCCGTGGCGCGGCGATGACCGCGACCGCCCGCGCGCGAGCAGATCGGCGGTGATGGCGCGCACGGTCGCGGTCATGCGGCAGGCGCGCGCCGTGGGGGACGCGCAGCGGGCTCGATTTTCGCGTGGTGACGCGGTACTGCTCCTGCGGTTCTTTCGCATGGTGCTGCGCGATCGATTTCTCGGCTCGACGCTTGGCACGATCTGGGCGGCCGCGAACCCGCTGCTGCTGCTCGCGATCTTCACGTTCGTGTTCGGCTTCGTCCTCAAGGCTCGCTTTCCGGGGGCGGAGACGAGTCTTCAGTACGTGACCTGGCTCGTCAGCGGATACGGCCCGTGGCTGGCCATGACCGAAACGCTCTCGAGCAGCACGAGCTCTGTCGTCTCGAACAGTGGGCTGGTGAAAAATCTCGCCTTCAAGACGGAGCTGCTGCCGATCGCGAGCGGACTGCTCGGTATCGTTCCGTTGGCGGTGACGTCCGCGTATCTCGTCGTGCTGCTCGTGGTGCAGGGCACCCTGCCGAGCTGGCCCTGGCTGGCGGTGCTGATCGCGGTTCCGCTGCAGTTCCTGTTCACCATCGGTATCGGTCTGATGCTGTCCGCCATCAACGTCTTCGTCCGCGACATCGCGTTGGCGCTGCCGAATCTCTTGATCATCATCTTGTTCGCGTCGCCGATCTTCTATCCGGTCGAGGCGTTTCCCGGTGTGCTGCGCACGGTGTCGTACTTCAATCCGTTCTTTCTGATCGCCGAGGCGTACCGGCAACCGTTGCTCCACGGCCGGATGCCGTCGGCGTGGCTGCTTGGCTATCTCTTCGCCGTATCCATCACGACCTTCGTGGCGGGCCTGGCGCTGTTCCGCCGGCTCAAGGGGTACTTCGATGCACGGCTCTAGGAGCGGCTGGTGATACGAGCGCGCATGGCGACCTTGTTGCGGAGATGGCGCCTCATGCAATCGGCGCCGACGACGCCGGCCGACGAAGACTGCGGCTATCGGCCGCCGCGGACGGTCGTGTCGCCCGACCTCACGATCCCGTTCCATGGTGACTTCTACACCCGCCCCGGTCCGCGCCCGACCACGGCCGATTACTGGGCGGGACACAACGTCACCGCGCACGAGGTGTTCTCCTCGGTAGAGGACTCGCTGGATCATTTCTGGTTTCGCAACAAGTTGTATCCTGGCTATATCGACCTGCTTCCCGTCGAGGGCTGGAAAGACAAGGTCATCCTCGACTATGGCTGTGGCCCCGGAAACGACCTCGTTGGGTTTGCGCACTACTCGCGGCCAAAGGAGCTGATCGGCGTTGACATCTCCGCCGTATCGCTCGCCCAGGCGCAGGCGCGGCTGAGCCTCCATGAGGCGACAGCGCGGATGATTCACGTGCCGTACGATCAGTACGAGCTTCCGCTTGACAGCGCGTCCGTCGACTATGTCCACTGCTCGGGCGTTCTGATGCTGGTCGAGGATCCGGAGCGCCTGCTCAAGGAATTCAGGCGCATCCTCAAGCCCGATGGTGAGCTCCGACTCATGGTGTACAACTACGACAGTATCTGGCTGCATCTGTACGTCGCCTATGTGGTGCAAATCGAACACGAACTCTATTCCGACGTCGACGTGCGCGCAGCCTTCAGCCGCACGACGGATGGCGAGGACTGCCCGCTCGTGTACGTGTGGGATCGCGAGGAAGTCTCGGCCATGGCGCGCGCGACCGGATTTGTCCCCGAGTGCCTGGGCGCCGCCTTGTCGCTGTGGGAGCTGCACCTGCTTCCCAAGCGATTCAAGGCAGCCATGGACCCGAAGCTGCGCCGGGAGAGTCGGGATTTCTTGCTCGACCTCGAGTTCGATGTTCATGGCTTTCCCCGCCATCGCGGTGTATATGCTGGCATCGACGGCTGTTATCGATTTCGACCAGAGCGCTAGAGTCGCGCAGCGGATGCGACGATGAAGCCGCTGCTGGACAAGCTCTTTGCCGGCGGCACCGTGCTCGGGGCGCGCCGCCGCGGGCGTCCACCGGCGGCCCGGGATGGAGCCATATCGCGCTCGGTGCTGCCCGCGCCGCCGCCAGACGGCGGCGGTCAGTCGAACGGACGTCGGCGCGGCGTGCTGTTCCTGCACAACAGCTACTATCACTTCCTCTATCTCAGCGCGGCGCTGCGCCGGCGGGGGTGGGACGCCGTCGCCGTCAGCCTCGAGCCGCCGGACAGTGCGAACGCGCGCTTCTACCATGGAGAGGACGTCAATCTCTGGGACCGCGATCCCGGCGTCTTCACCGAGCGGCTGCGGGCTCTGCTGGACGAAATCCCGGGCCGGTTCCGCATGGTCCATTTTGCCGGCGACGGCATGATGTCGGTGTTCCCCTGGAGTCAGGACCACGGTCCGCGGCGCGAGGCCATCCCGTGGGACTTCCTGGAGCTCAAGCGCGCCGGTGTGAAGATCGGCTATACGGTCGCCGGCTGCAACGACGGCATTGGCCAAACGGCCTTCCACCGCTGGAGTCAGGGAAGCTGTGACAAGTGCACGCTGCAGCGCCGTCCCGAGGTGTGCTCCGACATGCGGAACTTCGCCTGGGGCCACAAGCGCGAGATGATGTGCGATCTCATCGCAACGGAGATGTTGCCGGTGCTCGACTACTGCGCGGGTGCCAGCGTATTTCGCGAACCGCTGACGATGGCGCTGGACGCGGATGTCTGGCGGCCAGACCTGGACGTCCCCGCCGCGCACCGGATCGACCGGCAGCCGGACGAGATCCTCGTCTATCATGGCGTGGGCAATTACTTCGACGCGCACTATCTCGGCAATCGCGACTACAAGGGCACACGGGCGATCGGGTCCGCGATCGACCGCCTGCGACAGGAAGGTCATCCCGTCCGGTTGCTCTTCCTTCATGACACGCCGAGCCGCGACGTGCGCTTCATCCAGGCGCAGGCCGATGTGGCCGTCGACCAGCTGAATTTCGGGCGCTACGGCGCCAGCGCCCGGGAATGTCTGATGCTCGGCAAGCCCGTGATCGCCAACATCCGGTTGGACGAGGAAGACGGCGTGACGCCGCTGGCCAGTCTTTCCGAGTGCCCGATCGTGCTGGCGACGGAAGACACGATCTACACCGTGTTGCGCGACTTGATCCGCGATCCGCAGCGCCGTCGCGAGCTCGGCTATGCGTCCCGCGCCTACGCGCTCAAATGGCATGCCGCCGACGCGTCGGCCGCCCGCTTCGAGGCGGTGTATGACTGGGTCGTCGCGGGCAACGCGCCGGCCGACGTGCCGGTGCTCGCCTCGAGAGCCGGGTAGCGCGAAGTACCGATGACGACGGTCGACCGTACAGAGGACGTCGCGCTCGCGTGCCAGGAGGTGACGAAGACGTTTCGCGTCTTCCATGGCACGGACGTGTGGCGCCTCATCTACGGCGCTGTGGGCGATGATGCGGTCACCGCCGTGGAGCAGGTGTCGCTGACGGTTCGGCCGGGCGAGTTCGTGGGACTGCTCGGTCGCAACGGCGCCGGCAAGAGCACGCTGCTGCGGGTACTCGGAGGCGTCTACGCGCCGACGGCAGGGTCGGTCACGCACGTCGGCGACGTGTCAGGCATCTATGAGCTCGGTCTGGCCGGCAGTGACCGGCTGACGGGGCGCGAGTTCGCCATGCGCTGGCTCTCGATCTTCTCGAGCGGCGCGGTCTGCACCGAGGCCTCCCTCGACGAGACCGCCGAGTTCGCGGAGCTCGGACGGTACTTCGACCGGCCGATCTACGAGTATTCGTCCGGGATGAAGGCGCGGCTGTTCTTTTCGGTTGCGACGTCCCAGGCGGGATCGCTGTACGTGATCGACGAGGTCCTCTCGGTGGGTGACCAATATTTTCAGAGCAAGTGCTGGCGGCGGCTCCGCGAGCGGATCGCGTCGGGAGCGTCCGGTGTGCTCGCCACGCACGACTGGTCCGCTGTGCTGAGGCTGTGTCGCGAGACGTACGTGCTCGACGCCGGCCGGATCATCGACCACGGGCCGAGCCGGGAGGTCGTCCGCCGCTATCTCGCGCTGCCCGGCCCGAGCGGCGGGAAGGCGTGTTTCGCCGCCGATCTTCCGGAGACGTACAGGGCGCGCAGTGGTGACGACACGGTCCTCTCGGTGCCGGTTGACGTCAAGGACGCCATTCCGGTGGCGCTCGGTTGCTCGATCGAGGTATTCCGCGACGGCCTCGGGTGGGACAACGTCATCCACGTCGAGGTCGCGATGGTCGCCTCCCAGGAGGGCCGCTACAAGGTCGACCTCGCCATCCCAGCCCTTCCACTCGCGGCGGGCCAGTATTCGCTGAATCTGTTTCTCGTCGAAGGTCCACTGTGCTCGGGCCCGCGCACGGTGCTCGACGTTCGGAGCTGGACGCACGGCAGCGATCTGGTGCTGACGGTCAGCGGCTTCGACCGGGACAGCGTGACGGTGTTGCCGCTCTCGTGGCGAGTGCTCTGATGCCGTCGCGTTGTCACATCCGCGTGGAGAAGCTCAGCAAGACGTACGGCGAGCCGTGGTCCGGCAGCGTTCACCGCGGGCTCGGTCTGCTCTCCGGGGCGTTGCGGGAGAGCATCGCGGGGACAGCGGCGCCGGGACGCATCCACGCGCTCGACGACGTGTCGTTCGCGATCGCCGAGGGCGAGCGCGTCGGTGTGATCGGCGAGAACGGCGCCGGCAAATCGACCCTGCTGCACATCCTCGCCGGCGTCGCGAGCGCGTCGTCGGGTGTGGTCGATGTGCGAGGTCGGGTGCACGCCGCGCTGACGCTCGGCCTCGGCCTGCGCGAGGAGTTGACGGGGCGTCAGAATCTCTTGCTCGAGGCGGAGATCCAGGGAAAGTCCCGCGCGGCCACCGAGCGAATCATCGCCGAGATGATCGACTTCGTCGAGCTCGGCGACTTCATCGATCGCCCTCTACGGACCTACTCGTCCGGAATGAAAGCCCGTCTGGCGTTCGCCAACCTCGTCTTCGTCGACCCTGAGATCCTCCTCATCGACGAAGCCCTGTCCGTCGGAGACGTCGCATTTAGCCGCAAGGCGAACGCCGCTGTGCGACGGCTGTGCGATCGTGGCCGCATCGTCCTCGTCGTCTCGCACAATCTCGACACGATCGTAGAGATGTGCTCGCGCTGTCTCTGGCTCGACCGTGGCCGACTGCTGGCCGACGGTGATCCGGCGGAGATCACGGCGGTGTACCGGCGCAAGATGCGTGCGCGCGAAGAAGAGGACATCGTCTCGCGGTTTCGCGACGACCAGACCGTGGAGACGGCGGCCGCGCGCGTGGTCGATATCGGCATCCATACCGCGCCCGGCGATGGACCGACCACCGTCGTCGAGGTCGGTCAGCGCGCGCGCATCCGGATCGATCTGCAATTGCGATCACCCGATGCGGAGCCGCCGGACATCCGTGTTCGCATCGAGCGGCTGGACGGACTGTGGGTGACCGACAACCGCCTCTCGGAGACGGCGCTCCGCGTGCCGCGCGGCGGCGACGTGCGCGTCGAAGCCGACGTGTCGATGAGCCTTCGACCCGGTTATTACCGCGTCTGGGTCGACGTCATCCAGGATGGCGCGCTCGTCGCCCGGCGCTGCGTGGCGTTCAAGGTTCACGCGGACAGGCTGCCTTACGGCGGCGATCCAGCGCTCTACGTGCCCATCACCATGAGCGCACACAGCCGTGGGTGAGTCGGGCTCGCCCATGACCAGCACGCTGCGCGCGCCGATCGCCTGGCTCCGGCGGGTGTGGTCGAAGACGGAGACGGAGCCCGTCACCGTCGACAGCTACTGGTCTCGCCACACCGTGAATTCCAAGCCGTTCGCGTCGGCCGAAGAGTCCGAACGGTACCTGGAATGGCGCTTCGAGCAGTATCCGCTGTTCCGCGAGTTCATGTCGCTGTGGGGAACCCATGACGGCGAGGTGATCCTCGACTACGGCTGCGGACCCGGCGACGACGTCACCGGCCTGCTCCTCTATACGCGAGCGAAGCGTGTCATCGGCATGGACGTCTCGCCCAAGGCGCTCGGGCTGACGCGCGGTCGCCTCGCACTGCACGGAGTGCATCCGGCGCGCTTCCAGCTGGTTCAGACGAGTGACTCGAGCGTCGGCTTGCCCTTCGAGGCCGAGTCCTTCGACTACATCAACTGCGGCGGCGTGCTGCATCACACCAGTCGGCCTGACGAAATTCTTCGCGAGTTTCACCGCGTGCTGAAGCCGGGGCGGCCCGCTCGGATCATGGTCTATAACCGCAACAGCCTCTGGTTCCACCTGTACACCGCGTACGGTCGGATGCTCGTGGAGAATGCGTTCCGCGGCCTCAGCGTGGACGAGGCCTTCGCCCGCAACACCGACGGCGAACGCTGTCCCATCGCCCGGGCATACGCGCCGGACCACTTTCTCGGGCTTCTGGAGAAGGCCGGCTTCTCGGCGGAGTTCGTCGGCGGCTACCTGTCGCTGCACGAGCTCGCGTGCTGGACCGCGTACGGGACGCGCGCGGTGGGCGACCGTCGCCTCGGGGAGGAGCACCGACAATTTTTGAATTCGCTCGACTTCGATGCGAGCGGCTATCCGCGCCATGCGGGCAAGCACGCGGGGATCGGCGGCGTTTATGTCGCACGGCGTTCGTAAGCGCCGCCTCGTGGACAGCGCCGCCGTGCGGCCATACATCCTCGTGCTGATGTCCGAGGACGATGGCAGCACTCCGAGGCTGCGCGCCATTGCCGAGCTGTGCCGCGAGGTCGGACGTACCGAGATCCTCGCCGTCGGCACGGCCCAGCGGCGTCCGGAGCGAGAGTACGACGGCACTGCCGTCATCGAACGGATGAGTCTCGACGGTGAGGCCTCGCGCGGTGTCAGCCTCGCGCCACTGTTCCGCCGCGCCACCCGTCTCGCCGCACGATGCCGCCGCGCGGCGGCCAGCGGGCGCCATGCTCGAGTCCTCCGTCATACTGCGGGTGTCGCCGCCGTTACCCTGGCCGGTGTGTCCGCGGCGACTCGACAGATCGTCGTGGCCGAGGTCCTGCGCCGGCGAGCGCGTGCGCTGTCGCTCGCCCCGCGAATCGCCGTCTGCCACGATACGCCGACGCTGCTCGCCTCGATACGGCTCAGAACGGGGTACGGCTGCTCGGTCGTGTATGTGGGCGAGGCGATCCCGCGCCGCTGGCGGCGCGGCGCCGACGTCGTCGTTGCCCCGGAGCCGACCGATGCGTTCGGCCGTGCACGGTGCCGCGACATCCTTGCGTCGGCCTTTACCGATGGAGCGGCGGGCTGATGATGGACGTCGGACCTCGGCAGATCCTCGTCCTGTACTGGCATCCCGGTCCGGAGCCGTTGCGAGCGGCGATCGCGCATCATCTGCGAGCGCTCGACTCGGCTTCGCTGCCCCACCGCGTCGTGTATTTCAACACCGTGAACGGCGCGCCCGCCTGGCTCCGGCGCGCGCCGTTCGACGCAATCGTCCTGCACACGACGTTTCTGTGCATGCGGTGGAGTCATCTCTTCCCGCGATGGAAATGGCCGCTGCGGTGGCTGAGCGAGGTCGACATTCCGAAGCTCGCGATGCCGCAAGACGAGTATGACCACTCGGAGATCCTCGATGAGTGGCTGTTCGAGCTGGGGGTGACGGACGTCTTCAGCAACTTCGACGAGTCCAAGCGACCCTTGCTGTATCCGATCATGGCAGGCCGCGCGCGATTCCACAAATGCTTCACCGGGTACGTGGACGAAGGGGCCGCATCACGCTGCTCGCGGACGCTGGTGCCGCTGTCCCGACGTCCGCGCGAGATCGTGTACCGGGCCACGAAGCTGCCGTACTGGTTTGGCAGCCACGGGCAGCTCAAGCACGCGGTCGGCGCGGTCATGGGACAGCGCGCGGCGGCGCGACGGATCCCGACCGATATCTCGACCCGTCCGGAAGATACGATCGTCGGTGATCGCTGGTTCGATTTCTTGATGTCGGGCCGGACGATCGTCGGGTGTGAGAGTGGCTCGAGCGTCCTCGATCGCCGAGGCGAGATCCGGGCCCGAATCCAGGCGCTGTTGAGCGAACGGCCGGAGCTCGACTTCGAGGCCGTCAGCCGCGAGATGCCGTCCGGGTGGGACGGCTATCGATTCTTTGCGCTGAGCCCGCGGCACTTCGAAGCCGTCATCTCGCGGACGTGCCAGATCCTCGTCGAGGGCGACTACGAGGGCGTGCTGAAGCCGGAGCGCCACTACCTCTCCTTGAAGCGCGACTGGTCCAATGTTGAGGACATCCTCGAGCAGCTTGCCGACGTGAAGCTTCTGGAGAACGTCACCGCGGCGGCGTACGAGGAGATCTACGCGAGCGGCAGGTTCGGGTACGACACGTTCGCGCGAGAGATCGAGCAGGCGTTGTTCTGGTATCCGCCGATTCGACGTCCGCGCGGGGGGGCTCGCCGGTGCCTCTTGTGGGCCGCCGAGAAGATGGCTGCGCGGCGCGCCTCCGGGACCTCCTCGGTGGCCGGACGACTCGTGCGAGCGCCGCGGTCGGCCGTCCCGCGCGCGTGGCTCACGCTCCGGACGGTGCGAGACTCCGACCTGCGCGCCCTGCTGCTCGCGTACTTCGGCGATCCGGCGTCACGCCGCATGGTACGGTCCGACGTGTTGCTCGGCGACCTGGTGCGGCTCGATGTCATTCGCCGCGCGATGCGCACGCCGTCCGCCGTTGGCTTCGCCGTGAGGGCGGGGTACGACGCCGAGCGGTCACAGTGGACGTATGAGAGCCTTCCGCTCCACAGCGACCCTGGGCATCCGGCATCCGGAGGGCGCGATGCTCTTCCCGCCGGCGCCCCGCTCCAGCGGATCATTTGGGATCACCGCGACGTTGGCCGCTCGGTTTCGTGGCGCTCCGGGACGGTCGGCGGCGGCACGATCCCGGTCGGGCCGGCCGGTGTCCACGATTTCACCGCGCTGGTCATGCTCGCCGCTCGGCAGCCGCAACTCGTGTGGCGAGCGCTCGGTGCCCGGGAGAATGCCGGTTGATTCGTAACGCCGGGCGCGCCGTGCTGAACGCGGTCCGCGAGGCGTGGTACCGCTGGCTGTGGGGAGACGTGTCGCGGCTCGCGCGCGCCGTTCACGCGATCGCCGCGACCGGAGTTGGCGCTGACGAGTGCTGGCAGCGTGGGGCCCTGCCGATGCCAGTCCACTACTACTCGCCGGTGCCCGATCTGGGCGATCTGCACGCGCGCCGCGTGTGGGATCGCCGCAGCGCGCTGGCAGGGATCGATATGCGGACGGATCGCCAGCTGGAGCTTCTGGCGGCGATGGGCGGCGAGTTCGGCAAGGAATGCCGCTGGTTGCACGCACCGACGGGCGACCCCTACGAGTTCTTCACGGAGAACACGTCGTTCAGCTACGGATGCGCCGCGTCGACGTACTGCATGCTCCGCAAGCACCGGCCGCGCCGCGTAATCGAGATCGGGTCCGGTGCCTCCTCGAGGGTCATCGCCGCCGCCCTCCGCCGCAACGCGGAGGACGATCACTGTGCCGCCGACTACACGATCATCGATCCGTACCCGCATAGCGTGCTGGAGGCATTGCCGGGGCTCACGCGGATGCGACGCCAGCGTGTCGAGCTGATGTCCGTCGACGACTTCACGACGCTGGAGGCCGATGACATCCTGTTCGTCGACTCGGGGCATACGATTCGCATCGGGGGCGACGTGAATTTCCTGATCCTGGACGTCTTGCCGGTGCTGGCGACCGGAGTGGTCGTTCACTTTCACGATATTCCACTGCCGTACGAGTACGCGGAAGCGTACTACACGAACGCGCGGTTCCGGATGTTCTGGACCGAGGCGTATCTGCTGCAGGCCTTCCTGTGCCACAATCGTGCGTACGAGGTGGTCCTGGCCCTCAATCTGCTGATGCGAGACTACCCGGCGGCGGTGCAGGCAGCATGGCCGCACTATGACCCCGGCGTTCATCAGGGTATCAGTCATAGCTTTTGGATCAGACGGATATGTTGAAATCCGCACGACGCATCCTCGTGCTTGTCCCGCACGAGCCCACCGTCGATCCGCGGGTGCATTACACCGCCGCCGCGCTCGCCAAGCAGCATGACGTCACCATGGTGGCGACGACGCACGAGTGGGACGTCCGGCCGGCGGACAACGCCCCGAACGACGTATCGTACACGACGGTCCGCCTGCCGTACGCGAGGCGCGGTGCCGTCGCGGGTTGTCAGGCCGTATGCGCGCTGCTCGTGGAACGCTCGCTGGGCCTCGGGCGGCCGATCAGCTCGTTCGTCGGCGCCGTGATGCTCACGGTCCTTGGCGCGGCCGGCGCCGTGGTCCTATGCGGCTGGCTGATCATCGACGTGCTGATGCTACCGTTCGTGCTCGCCAACGAACCGCGGCTGGTCTCCCTCGGTCTCGTCTTCGGCGCCGTACGCCGAACGGTGTGGCAGACGCGCCGCGCGGCGCGGTGGCTGCTGTCCCGGCTGCCCGGCGCGGCCCCGAAGCGGGGCGCGCTGACCCGATACGTCGAGCGAGGCGTCGAGCTCATCATCGGCACGCGGGCCGCGGCCAGCGTCCTGCGATTGTCCTTCTGCGTGAGCGACCAGCTCGTCCGCTGCGTGCTGCAACGCGAGGACCGTCCCGATCTCCTCTACGTCCACGATCTGTACACTCTCCAGGCCGGCGTGCTGCTGAAGCGCAAGACGGGCGCCACGCTCGTGTACGATTCGCACGAATACTATCCGTATCAGTACACGCACGCCAGCTTCACCGCCATCATCCGGCGCTACGAGTCGTTGCTGCTACGATGGGTCGACACGTACATCACCGTGAGCCCGCAGCTTGCTCGCGAGCTCGAACGCACCTACGCGCGACGTCCGATCCACGCCATTCCCAACGTCGAGCCGAGTCCGCCGGCGATGGGGCCGCCGGCGGTCACGGAAATGTCGGCGCTGGCCCGCGACCGGGTCAAGGTTCTGTATCAGGGGGCGTTCGCGGAAGGGCGCGGTCTCGAAGAGATCATTCGCGAATGGAGCGGCGTCGACGGCTCTCGCGCCGCGTTGTTCCTGCGCGGGCCGCGCAATGTGTGGCTCGGACAGCTCGAGCGGATCGCCGTCGATTTGGGCCTGCTCGGCACGAGCAT
>DASTCJ010000138.1:0-17344 GCA_035605575.1 Candidatus Methylomirabilota bacterium | reverse complement strand
GTCCCGCACCGCGATATTCTTGTTCTTCGTGTGCAGCACCTTCGTGATCGCCGCCGTCAGCGTCGTCTTCCCATGATCGATGTGCCCGATCGTCCCGATGTTCACGTGCGGCTTCGTCCGCTCGTACTTGGCCTTCGCCATGTGTCAGCTCCTCAATCTGGTCTAGCGTGAACCGGCGCGGGCCGCGGGCTTGCCCGCCACCTTCGCCATGATCTCTTCGGCGATCGCCGTCGGTACTTCCTCGTAGCGGGCAAACTGCATCGTGTACGTGGCGCGCCCCTGCGTCATCGAGCGCATCTCGGTGGCGTAGCCGAACATCTGTCCGAGCGGCACGTTGGCGCGAATCACCTGGGAGCTGCCGCGCGCTTCCATCGACAGGATGCGCCCGCGCCGGCTGTTGAGGTCGCCTACAATAGCGCCCATGTGCTCCTCTGGAGTCACCACTTCGACATCCATCACCGGTTCCAGAAGGACTGGCTTCGCTCTTCTCACCGCTTCCTTGAAGCCCATGGAGCCGGCGATCTTGAAGGCCATCTCGGAGGAGTCGACCTCGTGGTACGAGCCGTCGGTCAGCTGCACCTTGATGTCGACCATCGGATAACCGGCCAGGACGCCGGTCTCCATCGCTTCCTTGATGCCCTTCTCCACGGCCGGCACGTACTCCTTCGGCACCGCGCCGCCCACGATCTTGTTCTCGAACTCGAAGCCCTTGCCGGCCTCGTTCGGCTCGACCTCGATATACACGTCGCCGTACTGACCGCGGCCGCCCGTCTGGCGGACGAACTTGCCCTGTGCCTCGCCCTTCTTGCGGATCGTCTCGCGATAAGCCACTTGCGGCTTACCGACGTTCGCCTCGACCTTGAACTCGCGCAGCAGGCGATCGACGATGATCTCGAGGTGGAGCTCGCCCATGCCGTGGATCAGCGTCTGCGACGTCTCCTCCTCGCTGGTCACGCGGAACGTCGGATCCTCGAGGGCCAGACGCGAAAGCGACACCCCGAGCTTCTCCTCGTCCGCGCGCGTCTTGGGTTCGATGGCGACGGCGATGACCGGCTCCGGGAAGGTCATGGACTCGAGCACGATCGGCTTGTCGGCGTCGCACAGCGTGTCGCCGGTGGTCGTGTACTTGAGCCCGATGGCGGCCGCGATGTCACCGGCGGCGATGGCCTCGACCTCCTCACGCTTGTTGGCATGCATGCGGAGCAGGCGACCGACGCGCTCCTTCTTGTCCTTCGTGGAGTTGTACACGCCGCTGGAGGACTTCAGCGTGCCGGAGTAGACGCGCAGGAACACGAGCTGGCCGACGTGCTGGTCGTTCATGATCTTGAACGCGAGCGCGCTGAACGGGGCGTCGTCCGAAGCCTTGCGCTCCTCCGGCTCCTTCGTCTCCGGGTTGACGCCTTCCACGGGCGGAATGTCGACCGGCGACGGCAAATAGTCGATGACGGCGTCGAGGAGCGCCTGCACGCCCTTGTTCTTGAACGCCGAGCCGCACAGCACCGGGAAGAGCTTCATGGCGATGGTGCCCTTGCGAACGGCCGCCTTCAGCTCGGCGGGCGTGATGCTGTCGCCACCGACGTACTTCTCCATCAGGTGGTCGTCGACCTCCGCCAGCGCCTCGATCATCTTCTCCCGGTATTCCTTCACGGTGTCGGTGAGCTCCGCCGGCACCGGAATCTTCTTGAACTCCTTGCCCAGCGTCTCGTCGTTCTCGTCCCACACGAGCGCTTGCTGATCGATCAGATCCACCAGCCCGCGGTACTGGTCCTCGCGGCCGATCGGAATGTGCAGCGGCACCGGGTGCGCGCCGAGCCGGCTCTTGAGCATCTCGATGCACCGGTAGTAGTCGGCGCCGATGCGATCCATCTTGTTGACGAAGACCATCCGCGGCACGCGGTATTTGTCGGCCTGACGCCAGACCGTCTCCGTCTGTGGCTCCACGCCCGACACGGCGTCGAGCAGGGCCACGGCGCCGTCCAGCACGCGCAGCGAGCGCTCCACCTCGACCGTGAAGTCGACGTGGCCGGGTGTGTCGATGATGTTGATGCGGCAGTCGCGCCAGAAGCAGGTGGTGGCGGCGGACGTGATCGTGATGCCGCGCTCCTGCTCCTGCACCATCCAGTCCATCGTCGCGGTGCCTTCGTGGACTTCGCCGATCTTGTACGAGCGCCCCGTGTAGTAGAGGATGCGCTCCGTCGTCGTCGTCTTGCCCGCGTCGATGTGGGCCATGATGCCGATGTTGCGCGTCTTCTCGAGTGAGTACTGCCGCTCCACGTTCTACCCTCTGCTTTCTGCGTACCTATTTAGCGCGCCCCGGAAGCCGAGGAGGGGCACGGCTGTGCCGGGCCCCTTCCAAGCGTTTGGGGGGTGTGGGCGCCCTTTCGGGGCCCCCACGTAAAAAGCAGGCCAGCCATCGGCCCGCTCTTGATCGACTCTCCGCTACCAGCGGTAATGCGCGAAGGCCTTGTTGGCCTCCGCCATCTTGTGCGTGTCCTCTCGCTTTTTCACCGCCGTGCCGCGATTGTTCGCCGCATCGAGGAGCTCGGCTGCGAGCTTCTCGGACATGCTGCGCTCGGGCCGCCGGCGGGCAGCGCCGATCAGCCACCGCATCGAGAGCGACGTCCGGCGGTCGGGGCGCACCTCGACGGGGACCTGATAGGTCGAGCCGCCGACGCGCCGCGACTTCACTTCGACCGCCGGCTTCACGTTGTCGACGGCCGTCTTGAACATCTTCAGCGCTTCCTGCTTGCTGCGGTCCTCGACGGCGGCCAGCGCGTCGTACATGATCCGCTCGGCCGTCGACTTCTTGCCGCGGATCATCATGATGTTGACGAACTTCGCGACCAGCCGGGAGCCGTACTTCGGATCCGGCAGCACCTCGCGTTTCGCTGCACCCGCCCTTCGCATGCCTACCCGCCCTTCGGCGCCTTGGCGCCGTACTTCGAGCGACTCTGCTTGCGCCCGGCCACGCCGGCGGTGTCGAGCGAGCCGCGAATGATGTGATAGCGGATGCCCGGCAGGTCCTTCACGCGGCCGCCGCGGATCATCACGATCGAGTGCTCCTGCAAGTTGTGGCCGACGCCCGGGATGTACGACGTGACCTCCAGCCCGTTCGTGAGCCGTACGCGCGCGACCTTCCGGAGCGCGGAGTTCGGCTTCTTGGGCGTCGTCGTGTACACGCGGATGCAGACACCGCGCTTCTGCGGACACGCCTGCATCGCGGGCGTCTTCGACTTCTTCCGCACCGCTTCTCGGCCTCGACGTACGAGCTGGTTAATCGTCGGCATGGCTCTCCGTCGCCGCAAACGGCGACAAAACTCTCACTTTATAACCGAGGGACCCCACTAATGCAAGTAGGAGGGGGCCTCGGTGGCCCCCTCCGATGCCTCCCCCAGAGCGGGATTGCGCCGGCAAAGCCGGCGCTCGAAGCCGCGTCTTCATCGTGAGGCGATCTATCCCGCGGCCGCGACCGAGCCGTCGCCTTCGCCGGGGTCGGTGGGCGGCGGATCGAAGGTCAGCACGCTGTCGAGGGGCTTCACCGCTTCGCCGCCCGGCGTGAGGACCTCGACGCGGGTGTAGTTGTTGAGACCGGTGCCGGCCGGAATCAGCCGGCCGACGATCACATTCTCCTTCAGACCGCGCAGATCGTCGGTCTTGCCGGAGATCGCTGCCTCGGTGAGCACGCGTGTCGTCTCCTGGAACGACGCCGCCGAGATAAAGCTGTCGGTGGAGAGCGACGCCTTCGTGATCCCGAGGAGCACGGGCTTGGCGGTGGCCGGGCGCTTGCCTTGCCCCAGCACGCGCTCGTTCTCCTCCTGGAACACGAACTTGTCGATCAGCTCGCCGACCACGAACTCGGTGTCGCCGACCTCCTCGATCCGCACGCGCCGCAGCATCTGACGCACGATGATCTCGATGTGCTTGTCGTTGATCGTCACGCCTTGCAGGCGATAGACCTCCTGCACCTCGTTCACGAGGTACCGCTGCAGCTCGCGGTCACCGAGAACGGCGAGGTAGTCGTGCGGATTGGGTGAGCCGTCCATGAGCGCTTCACCAGCCTTCACGCGGTCACCCTCGTGCACGCTGATGTGCTTCCCGCGCGGGATGAGGTACTCCTTCGTCTCCGCGTTGTCGGCACGGATGATGATCTTCCGCATGCCCTTCACGAAGCCGCCCATCTCGACGCGGCCGTCGATCTCCGTGATGACCGCCTGCTCCTTCGGCTTGCGGGCCTCGAAGAGCTCGGCCACCCGCGGGAGACCGCCGGTGATGTCCTTGGTCTTCGTCGTCTCACGCGGAATCTTGGCGATGATGTCCGCGGCGAAGACGTCGGCCCCATCGGGCACGCTCAGAATGGCGCCCACCGGCAGCGGATAGCGATGCCGCTCGCTCTGCGGCGCCGCACTGCCGCCCTCGTTCGAGGTGATGATGACGCCGGGTTGTAGCCGACCTTCGGCGTCTTCGATGATGACCCGGCGGGAGAGACCCGTCACCTCGTCGAACTCCTCGCGCACGGTGACGTTCTCCTGGATGTCCTGGTACTGCACCTTGCCCGTGAACTCGGTGAGGATCGGGTTGGTGAACGGATCCCACTCGACCAGCACCGTGCGGGCCTTCACCTTCTGGTCCGCCTTCACCTTGATCTTGGCGCCGTACACGACCGGATACCGCTCGCGCTCGCGGCCGCGCTCGTCGGCCACGCCGATCTCGCCGTTACGGTTGGTGGCGACGAGATCCCCGTCGCGGTTCACGACGGTGCGCAGGTTGTGGAACTTCACCACGCCCGCGCTCTTGGCCTCGTGCTTCGAGGCCTCGACGACGCGGCTGGCGGTGCCGCCGATGTGGAAGGTACGCATCGTCAGCTGCGTGCCGGGCTCGCCGATCGACTGGGCGGCAATGATGCCGACCGCCTCGCCGAGCTCGGCCAGCCGGCCCGAGCCGAGGTTGCGACCGTAGCACAGCACGCAGATGCCGCGCTTGGTGTCGCAGGTGAGACCGGATCGAATACGCACGCGCTCCAGGCCCGAGTCCTCGATCTTCTGCGCGAGGTCCTCGGTGATTTCCGTATTGGCCTGGACGATGATCTCCTGTGAGAGCGGATCGCGGACGTCCTCGGCCGCCACCCGACCCAGGATGCGATCGCGCAGCGACTGGATGATGTCACCGCCCTCGACCAGCGGCGTGGCATCGATGTACTTCACGGTGCCGCAGTCGTACTCGCTGACGATGACATCCTGCGACACGTCGACCAGCCGCCGGGTCAGATAGCCGGAGTCGGCGGTCTTCAACGCCGTGTCGGCCAATCCCTTGCGGGCGCCGTGGGTCGATGTGAAGTACTCGAGAACCGTGAGGCCCTCGCGGAAGTTCGACGTGATCGGCGTCTCGATGATCTCGCCCGAGGGCTTGGCCATGAGACCCCGCATGCCGGCCAGCTGGCGGATCTGCTGTTTCGATCCGCGCGCGCCGGAGTCGGCCATCATGTAGATCGGGTTGAACTCGCCGCCCTGCTCGCCGCCCTCGAGCTCGCCGAACATCTGCTCGGCGATGAGCTCGGTGGTGTGCGCCCAGATGTCGACGACCTTGTTGTAGCGCTCACCGTTGGTGATGACGCCGTCCTGGTACTGCTGCTCGACCTCGTTGACTTGCTCGCGGGCCTGGGTGATGAGCCGCTCCTTCGACGACGGGATGTGCATGTCGTCGATGCCGATGGAGAGCCCGGACAGGGTCGCGTAGCGGAAGCCGAGGTCCTTCAGCTCGTCGAGAAACTTCACGGTCGCTTCGTTCCCGAGCATGTTCATGCAACGGGCCACCAGCGAGGTGATCTCCTTCTTCTTCAGCTCCGCGTTCAGGAACCGCAGCGGCTCGGGCACGATCTCGTTGAGCAGCGTGCGGCCGACCGTGGTCGTGATGATGTCGCCGTCGTGGCGCAGGCGGATGCGCGCCTGCAGATCGACGTCCTCGTTGTCGTAGGCGATCCGGACTTCCTCGGCGTCCGCGAAGAGCCGGTTCTCGCCGCGCACCGGCTTCTCCGGCGTCGACAGCCGCTCCTTCGTCAAATAGTAGATGCCGAGCACCATGTCCTGCGTCGGCACCGCGATGGGCGCCCCGTTGGACGGCGACAGGATGTTGTTGGCGGACAGCATGAGCACCTGCGCCTCGAGCTGCGCTTCCATCGAGAGCGGCACGTGAACCGCCATCTGGTCGCCGTCGAAGTCGGCGTTGAACGCCGTGCACACGAGCGGGTGGATCTCGATGGCCTTGCCCTCGACCAGGATCGGCTCGAAGGCCTGGATGCCGAGCCGGTGCAGCGTCGGCGCCCGGTTCAGGAGAATCGGGTGCTCCTTGATGACGTCCTCCAGGATGTCCCACACCTCCGGCCGCTCTTTTTCCACGAACTTCTTGGCGGCCTTGATCGAGGACGCGATGCCCCGCTCTTCCAGCTTGCGCAGGATGAACGGCTTGAACAGCTCGAGCGCCATCTTCTTCGGCAGCCCACACTGGTGCAGCTTGAGATACGGACCGACCACGATGACGGAGCGGCCTGAATAGTCGACGCGCTTGCCGAGCAGGTTCTGCCGGAACCGGCCCTGCTTGCCCTTCAGCGTGTCGGACAGCGACTTCAGCGGGCGGTTGTTCGGGCCCGTGATGACCCGGCCGCGGCGCCCGTTGTCGAACAGCGCGTCCACGGCCTCCTGCAGCATCCGCTTCTCGTTCCGGATGATGATCTCGGGGGCCTTCAGGTCCATGAGCCGCTTCAGCCGGTTGTTCCGGTTGATGACGCGCCGGTAGAGATCGTTCAGGTCCGAGGTCGCGAAGCGACCGCCGTCGAGCGGCACCAGCGGGCGCAGCTCCGGCGGAATGACCGGGATGACTTCCAGGATCATCCAGTCCGGCTGGTTGCCGGATTTCAGAAACGCCTCGATGACCTTGAGCCGTTTGACGATCTTCTTGCGCTTCTGGACGGACGTCTCGCCGAGCATCTGCGCGCGCAGGTCACGCGCGAGCGAGTCGAGGTCCATGTCACGCAGGAGCTCGCGGATGGCCTCGGCGCCCATGCCCACCTTCAGGGCGTCGGGGCCATGTTCGTCGTGGAGCTTGCGCGCCTTGTCGACGGCGACCAGGTCCTTCTTCTTGACGCCGTTGATCTTGGATTCGAGCGCGACGTACTCCTCGAAGTAGAGGATCTTCTCCAGCTCGCGCAGCGACATGTCGAGGAGCTGGCCGATGCGGCTCGGCAGCCCCTTGAAGAACCACACGTGCGACACCGGCGAGGCCAGCTCGATGTGGCCCATCCGCTCGCGGCGCACGCGCGCGCGCGTCACCTCGACGCCGCACTTGTCGCACACCACGCCGGCAAACTTCATGCGCTTGTACTTGCCGCACGCGCATTCGTAGTCCTTGGTCGGCCCGAAGATCCGCGCGCAGAAGAGGCCGTCGCGCTCGGGCTTGAACGTCCGGTAGTTGATCGTCTCCGGCTTCTTCACCTCGCCGTGCGACCACCCGCGAATCTTGTCGGGCGACGCCAGCTTGATCCGGATCGCGTCAAACGTGATGGGCTTCGCATGCCGATCGAGGATGCCCCACAGGTCCTTGGTAGGCTTTTCCTCTCTGATCAGGCTGCCGAAAGGCCGATCCGTCAGCATTCAGTATTCTCCTTACGCTTTCTTTCCGTCTTTGGTGACCAGCTCGACGTCGAGTGCCAGACTCTGGAGCTCCTTTACCAGCACGTTGAACGATTCCGGCGTGCCGGGCTCGAGGAAGTTCTCCCCTTTGACGATCGCCTCGTAGATGCGATTGCGTCCCTCCACGTCGTCTGATTTGACGGTGAGCATCTCTTGCAGCGTGTGGGCCGCGCCGTAGGCTTCCAGCGCCCACACCTCCATCTCGCCGAACCGCTGACCACCGAACTGCGCCTTCCCGCCGAGCGGCTGCTGGGTGACGAGCGAGTATGGCCCGATCGAGCGGGCGTGCATCTTGTCGTCCACGAGGTGGGCGAGCTTGAGGATGTAGATCTGACCGACGGTGACTTCCTGGTGGAACGGTCGCCCCGTACGGCCGTCGTAGAGCATCGTCTTGCCGCTGGTCGGCAGCCCGGCCTGCGTCAGATGCGCCTTGATCTCGCCCTCGGTGGCGCCGTCGAACACCGGGCTCGCCATGAAAACGCCGAGCGCGCGCGCGGCCCAGCCGAGGTGGGTCTCGAGGATCTGCCCGACGTTCATTCGAGACGGAACGCCGAGCGGATTCAGCACGATCTCCACCGGGGTGCCATCGGGCAGGAACGGCATGTCCTCTTCCGGCATGACCTTCGACACGACGCCTTTGTTGCCGTGCCGACCGGCCATCTTGTCGCCGACGGAGAGCTTGCGCTTCACCGCCACGTAGACCTTGACCATCTTGATCACGCCCGGCGGCAAGTCATCGCCGCGGCGCAGGCGGCCGATGCGGTCCTCCAGCATCGAGTCGTAGATGCCGATCTGCTCCTCGGCCAGCTCCTCGATGCGGCGCACCATCTGGGCCAGCCCTTCGTCTTCCTTGACCTTGACCTTCTTCAGCTCGTTCCACGAGAAGGAGTCGAGGTCGGGCCGCTCGATGCGGTCGTTCTTCTTGGTGACCCGCTCCGTCTTGTTGGTCGGATCGAAGAGGTCGTTGAGCGAAGTCTTGCCGACCAGCAGGTTCTTCAGCTTCTGGTCGCGCTCCATCTCGACCATGGCGATCTCGTCCTGATAGTCCTTCTCGAGGCGGCCGATCTCCTCCTCCTCGATGGACTTGGCACGCTCGTCCTTGTCGACGCCGCGCCGCGAGAACACCTTCACGTCCACGACCGTGCCTTCGATGCCGGGCGGCACCGTCAAGGACGTGTCGCGCACGTCGCCCGCCTTCTCACCGAAGATCGCGCGGAGGAGCTTCTCCTCCGGCGTGAGCTGCGTCTCGCCCTTCGGCGTGATCTTGCCGACCAGAATATCGCCCGGCTTGACTTTCGCGCCGATGCGAACGATTCCCGAATCGTCGAGGTCCTTGAGGGCCTCCTCGGACACATTGGGAATGTCGCGCGTGACTTCTTCCTTGCCGAGCTTCGTGTCGCGCGCCTGGATCTCGAACTCTTCGATGTGGATCGAGGTGAACCGATCGTCCTTGACCAGGCGTTCGGAGACCAGGATCGCGTCCTCGAAATTGTAGCCGCCCCACGGCATGAACGCGACCAGCACGTTGCGCCCCAGCGCCAGTTCACCCTGGTCGGTGCCCGGACCGTCGGCGATCACGTCGCCCTGCGACACGCGCTGCCCCTTCTTCACGATCGGCTTCTGATTGATGCACGTGTTCTGGTTGGAGCGCCGGTACTTGGTCAGGTTGTAGATGTCGAGCGGCAGGTCCTGCACGGGGTCGGCCTTCTTCGACCGGCTCTCGGCGCGGACCACCACGCGATCGGCGGCCACGTACTCCACGACGCCGGGCCGCTTGGCGACCACCACCGAGCCCGAGTCGCGGGCGACGACGTGCTCCATGCCGGTGCCGACCAGCGGCGCCTCCGGCTGCAGCAGCGGCACCGCCTGGCGCTGCATGTTGCTGCCCATCAACGCGCGGTTGGCGTCGTCGTTCTCGAGGAACGGGATGAGCGCCGCCGCCACCGACACGAGCTGCTTGGGCGAGACGTCCATGTAATGCAGCTCTTCCGGCGGCACCATGCGGAACTCACCGCCCTTGCGCGCCGAGACCCGCTCCTGGGCGAACTTGCCGGTGCGGTCGATCTCGGCGTTGGCCTGGGCGATGACGAACTGCTCCTCCTCGAGCGCCGTGAGGAAGACGATCTCGTCCGTCACGCGACCGCCGTTGACCTTGCGGTACGGCGTCTCGATGAAGCCGAACTCGTTGGTGCGGGCGTACGTCGACAGCGAAGAGATGAGGCCGATGTTCGGACCTTCCGGCGTCTCGATCGGACAGATGCGCCCGTAGTGGGTCGGGTGCACGTCCCGCACCTCGAATCCGGCCCGCTCGCGCGATAGTCCGCGTGGTCCCAGGGCGGACAGCCGGCGCTTGTGCGTCAGCTCCGCCAGCGGATTCGTCTGGTCCATGAACTGCGACAACTGCGAGGATCCGAAGAACTCCTTCACCACCGCCGACACCGGCTTGGCATTGATGAGGTCGTGCGGCATCAGGTTCGTGATGTCGGAGATCGACATCCGCTCCTTGACCGCGCGCTCCATGCGTGTGAGGCCGACGCGGAACTGGTTCTCCAGCAGCTCACCGACCGAGCGCACGCGCCGATTGCCGAGATGGTCGATGTCGTCCGTCGGCTTGCTGCCCAGCTTCACGGCCAGCAAGTGGCGGATGACCGACACGATGTCCTCGCTGCGCAGCGTCTTCACGCTGAGCGGCGCGTCGATCTGCAGCTTCTTGTTGATCATGAAGCGGCCGACCCGCGCCAGGTCGTACCGCCGGGCGTCCATGAACATGCCGCGGAACAGCGCGCGCGCCGACTCCACCGTCGGCGGGTCGCCCGGGCGCAGCTTGCGATAGATCTCGACCAGCGCCTCGTCGGGGTTCTTCACGTGGTCGCGCGCCAGCGTCTCGTACATCGAGGCGTCGACCTTGCCCGACGTCACCACCAGCAGCTTGAACGGCGCGACCCGGCGACTCATCACCTGCGAGAGGACCGTCGACGTGATCTCGGTGTTGGTCCCGACCAGCACCTCACCGCTCTCGCTGTCGACGATCTTGCTCGCCGTGCGGCGGCCCACCAGGGACTCGGCCCGCACGGGGATCTTCTCGACGTTGGCCTCGACGAGCTTCTCGACCAGCTTGGCGGTCAGCACCTTGCCAGCCTGCACGACCGGCTCGCGGTGTCGCGGCGGCCGGATGTCGTCGGCGACCTTGGCGCCCACCGAGGCTTCGGCGTGCACCTTCACCCACGCGTTGCCGTCCTCCAAGCCCAGCACGTCCTCGATATCGTAGAAGTGACCGAGGATCTCCTCATCGGAGAGGATCGTGCCCTTCTCGAGAAACCAGAATGCGCGGAGGAAGGCGGACGCATACATCTTGCGCCGCCGGTCGACGCGCACGTGCAGCAGATCGTTGGCGTCGAAGTCGAACTCGACCCAGGATCCGCGATACGGGATGACACGCGCCGAGAAGAGCGCCTTGCCGGACGCGAGCGTCTTGCCCTTGTCGTCGTCGAAGAAGACGCCGGCCGACCGCTGCAGCTGGCTCACCACCACGCGCTCGGTGCCGTTGATGATGAACGTGCCCTTGTCGGTCATGAGCGGCAGCTCGCCGAGATAGACTTCCTGGCCGCGCTGCTCGCGGATCGTCTTCGTCTTCGCTTCTTTGTCGTGGTCGAACACGACGAGGCGCAGCGTGACCTTGAGCGGAATCGCGAAGGTCATGCCGCGGTCGTGGCACTCCTCGACGGTGTACTTGGGGTCACCGAAGTGGTACGAATCGAACTCCAGCAGCGCGTTGTCGTTGTAGTCGGCGATCGGGAACACCGACTTGAACACCGCCTGCAGTCCGATATCCTCGCGGCGCTCCGCCGCGACGTCCTTCTGCAGGAATGTCTCGTACGACCGCTTCTGGACCTCGATCAGATTCGGGATCTCGACGATCGAGGGAATCTTCCCGAAGTCCTTGCGGCTCCGACGCCCGCACTGAATAGTCCCCGCCATATCTTCTCCCGAGGACGGCCTCCGGCCGTCCTCAAACGGTCACTGCTCGACGAGTGCTCGCCTCTTCGATCCGCGCGGAGCGCGTCTTACTTGACCGACACGGTCGCGCCCTGCTCCTCGAGCTTCTTCTTCATGTCCTCCGCCTCGGCCTTGGTGACCTTCTCCTTCACCGGCTTCGGCGCCCCATCGACGAGATCCTTGGCTTCCTTCAGGCCGAGGCCCGTGAGCTCGCGCACGACCTTGATGACCTGGATCTTCTTCTCGCCGGCCGCGCCCAGAATGACGTCGAACTCCGTCTTCTCCTCCGTGGCCGCGCCGCCCGCCGCCGCGCCGCCGCCGACGCCCGGCATGGCTGCCACCGCCATCGGCGCCGCCGCCGACACGCCCCACTTCTCCTGCAGCATCTTCGAGAGCTCCGCCGCCTCCAGCAGCGTCAGCTTGTTCAGCTCTTCCGCGATCTGTTCGACGTTCGCCATGTTCCCGTGTCTCCTTATATTTGCCGTCCGAGCGCCTTCGCAGGGCTCCGGCGCTCGACGGTCGGGCGTTGATCGCGCCCGCTGAATTCCGTTATGACTGGCCCTCGGCGCCCTTGCCGCGCTGACTCAGCACGTAGACGAGCTCGCGCTGCGGCGCCTGCAGCAGGCTGACGATCTGCGTGAGCGGCCCCGTGATGGCGCCCACGAGCTGCGCCCGCAGCGCCTCGCGCGACGGCAGGTCGGCCAGGGCCTTCAGCCCGTCGGGCGCCAGCACCCGGCCCTCGATGTACCCGGCCTTGATGACGAGCGCCTGGTTCGTCTTCGCGAACGTGTGCAGCGCCTTGGCGACGGCGACGGGATCTTCCTTCGCGATGATCATGCCGGTCGGGCCCTTGAGCAGGCCCTTGACCTCGGCCAGATCCGGCGAGAGCGCCAGTCGCGCGAGCCGGTTCTTGATCACCTTGTACTCGGCGGCGACGCCGCGGAGCTGCTTGCGCAGGTCGCTCAGCTGCGCGACGGTCAGCCCGCGATACTCCGTGAGGAGCACAGTCTTGACGCCGGCCAGCCGGCCGCGCAGCTCCTCGACGGACTCGATCTTCTCTTGCGTAGGCACGTGACGCTCCCTCGCCTAGACGGCGGTCTTCTTGAACAGGTTGGCGACGCCCTGGGCATCGACCTTCACGCCGGGGCTCATCGTCGACGAGATCGTCAGCGATCGGAGATACGTGCCTTTCGCCGCCGCCGGCTTCGCGCGCACGATGGCTTCGATGAGCGCCATCGCGTTGGCCGCCAGCTTGTCGGCGCTGAACGAGCGCTTGCCGACGGGCACGTGGATGTTGCCGGCCTTGTCCACGCGGAACTCCACCTTACCCGCCTTCGCTTCGCGGACGGCGCGGCCAACGTCGAAGGTGACCGTGCCGAGCTTGGGATTCGGCATCAGACCGCGTGGCCCGAGCACCTTGCCGAGGCGGCCGACCTGGCCCATCAGATCCGGCGTCGCGATGGTCGTGTCGAACTCCATGAAGCCGCCCTGCACGCGCTCCACGAGATCCTCCGCCCCGACCACGTCGGCGCCGGCCTCACGCGCTTCGCGCTCCTTCTCGCCCTTGGCGAACACGGCCACGCGCACGCTCTTGCCGATCCCGTGCGGCAGCACGACGGCGCCGCGCACCATCTGATCCGCGTGCTTGGGATCCACCCCCAGCCGGAACGACAGATCGACGGACTCGTCGAACTTCGCGGCCGGCATCGATTTCAGCGTGGCGATCGCCTCTTCCACCGTGTACGGCTTGTCCGCCTCGACCTTTGCCGTCGACGCGTCGTATCGCTTGCTCACGATCGTGGCCATACGCCTCTCCGCCTCCTGGATCATTCCTCTGCTCGCCTCGAACGGCAGGGCTCCAGCCCCGCGAAGTTCTGCGGCTCGCTACACGACATCGATGCCCATGCTGCGCGCGGTGCCCTCGATGATCCGCATGGCGGCATCGATCGAGTGCGCGTTCAGGTCCACGAGCTTCGTCTGGGCGATGTCGCGCACCTGTTGGCGCGTCACCTTGCCGATCTTGTCCTTGTGGGGCACGGCCGACGCCTTGGCGATTCCCGCCGCGCGCTTCAGCAGCACGGCGGCCGGGGGCGTCTTCACCACGAACGTGAACGAGCGATCCTGGTAGATCGTCACCACCACGGGCAGGATCAGACCTTCCTGGTTGTTGGTCTGCGCGTTGAATCCCTTGCAGAACTCCATGATGTTGACGCCGTGCTGGCCAAGCGCCGGTCCCACCGGCGGCGAGGGATTCGCCTTGCCGGCCGGGATCTGTAGCTTGACCATCGCCTGGACCTTTTTCACTAGAGTCGCTCCACCTGGTAGTACTCGAGCTCGACGGGGGTCGGCCGGCCGAACACCGGCACCACGACCTTCATCCGGCCGCGCTCGGGATTGATGTCCTCCACCATGCCCTGGAAGTTGACGAACGGTCCGTCGATGACGCGCACCTTGTCGCCGCGCTGGAAGACCGACTTCGGCTTCGGCTTCTCAGCGCCGGCCTCCATGTTGCGTACGATCTCGTCCACCTGATCGGGCGAGAGCGCCACCGGCTTGTTGCCGGAGCCGACGAAGCCGGTCACCTTCGGCGTCGACCGCACGAGATGCCAGGTGTCGTCGGTGAGCTCCATCTCCACCAGGACGTAGCCCGGGAAGAACTTTTGCTCCGTCTCGCGCTTTTGCTTGTTGCGCACCTCGACGACCTTTTCGGTGGGCACCAACACCCGCGTGATCTTCTCGCCCATGCCGAAGATCTTCGCGCGCGACTGGATGGCCTCGGCCACCTTGTTCTCGAATCCCGAGTAGGTGTGGACCACGAACCATTGCCGGTTCGCGCCGTTATCGGACGCCATCGCCGGTTCAGCGCTCATCGATGAAGAATCCTTTCCACCAGTTTCGTCAGCCCGATGTCCACGCCACCGAGGAAGAACGCGAGGACCACCGTGACCACGATCACCACCGTCGTGGAGTTGATGAGCTCCTGACGATTCGGCCAGGTGACCTTGCGGAACTCCACGAGAACGTCCTGACCGAATTCCTTGACGCGCGTCACCATCTCGACTCGACCTCGTGTGCTGCGAAGTGGCAGGGGTGGAGGGATTCGAACCCCCATCCCCCGGATTTGGAGTCCGGTGCTCTAGCCGTTAGAGCTACACCCCTAGCAACTTGTGAGGGGGGCTTCGCCCCCCTTCCCAACCTCCCCCCAGGATTGCGCCGGCAAAGCCGGCGCTCGAAGCGGCCAATCCCCCCGGGGCGAGCCAACTCCCGAACGCGGTCAATCACCTGCGATGCGACGTCTGGCCGCTCGAAACCGCAAGTCCTCCACGTCGCTCGGTCCGTTCGCTCTTCCACTACTCGGGTCGCCCTACTTCGTTTCTTTGTGGGGCGTGTGTTTCTTGCACCAGCGGCAATATTTCTTGAGCTCCATCCGGTCGGGATGGGTGCGACGGTTCTTGGTCGTCGAGTAGTTGCGGCGCTGGCACGTCGTGCAGCCGAGAGAGATGATCTCGCGCGGCATCGACTACTCCTGGATCTCGGTGACGACGCCGGCGCCCACCGTGCGGCCGCCCTCGCGGATGGCGAAGCGCAGGCCCTTCTCCATGGCGATCGGCGTGATCAGGTTGATCTCCAGGTTCACGTTGTCCCCCGGCATCACCATCTCCACACCCTTGGGAAGCTGGGCCGTCCCCGTCACGTCGGTCGTCCGGAAGAAGAACTGCGGCCGGTACCCGTTGAAAAACGGCGTGTGCCGCCCGCCCTCTTCCTTCGTCAGGATGTACGCCTGCGCCGTGAACTTCAGGTGCGGCGTGATCGACCCAGGCTTCGCGCACACCTGCCCGCGCTCCACGTCCTTGCGCTCGGTCCCGCGCAGCAGCAGCCCGACGTTGTCTCCCGCCTGCCCCTGGTCGAGCAACTTGCGGAACATCTCCACTCCCGTCACGACCTTCTTCTGCGTCGGACGAATCCCCACGATCTCCACTTCCTCGCCGACCTTCACCACCCCGCGCTCGACTCGGCCCGTCACCACCGTCCCGCGGCCCGAGATCGAGAACACGTCCTCGATCGGCATCAGGAAGTCCTTGTCGATCGCACGCTCCGGCACCGGAATGTACGCGTCCACCGCGTCCATCAGCTCCAGAATGCACTTGGCGTCCGGCGAGTTCGGGTCCGCCGACTCCCCCGCCTTCAACGCCGACCCCTTGATGATCGGCGTCTTGTCCCCGGGGAACCCGTACGACGTCAACAGCTCCCGGACCTCCAGCTCCACCAGCTCGAGCAGCTCCGGGTCGTCGACCATGTCCGTCTTGTTCAGGAACACCACCACGTACGGCACCCCGACCTGACGCGCCAGCAGAATGTGCTCCCGCGTCTGCGGCATCGGCCCGTCCGCCGCCGACACCACCAGAATCGCTCCGTCCATCTGCGCCGCGCCCGTGATCATGTTCTTCACGTAGTCCGCGTGCCCCGGACAGTCCACGTGCGCGTAGTGACGCTTGTCCGTCGCGTACTCCACGTGCGCCGTGTTGATCGTGATACCCCGCGCCTTCTCTTCCGGCGCGTTGTCGATCTGGTCGTACGCCTTCGCCGTCGCCAGCCCCTTCTTCGACAAAATCAACGTGATCGCCGCCGTCAACGTCGTCTTCCCGTGATCCACGTGACCTATCGTCCCGATGTTCACGTGCGGCTTGCTGCGGTCGAATTTCTCTTTAGCCATCGCTCCTCACCAATTTCACTCTACGGAAGCCGTTCTACTTGCTGCCCACTTTGGCGATGATCTCTTCCGACACGTTCCGGGGGACCTCGTCGTACGCCGCGAACTGCATGGTGTAGTTGCCGCGGCCCTGCGTCATCGAGCGCAGGTTCGTCGAATACCCGAACATCTCCGACAGCGGCACCCGGGCCGTGATGACCTGGACGCCGGCCCGCGGCTCCATGTGCTTGATGTGACCGCGGCGGGACGACAGGTCGCCGATGACGTCGCCCATGTAGTCCTCGGGCACGACGACCTCGACGTCCATGATCGGTTCCTTGATGATCGGCTTGGCCTTCTTGGCCGCGTCCTGGTAGGCCATCGAGCCCGCGATCTTGAAGGCCATTTCCGAGGAGTCGACGTCGTGGAACGAGCCGTCGTACAGCTCGACGTGAACGCCGGTCGTCGGGTAACCCGCGAGGATGCCGGTCTCGAGGGCTTCCTTGATCCCCTGCTCGATCGGCTTGATGAACTCCTTGGGGATCGCGCCGCCCTTGATCTCGTTGTCGAACACGAAGTCGTGGCCTTCCTCGGCCGGCTTGATCCGGATCTTGCACTCGCCGTACTGGCCGCGGCCGCCCGACTGGCGGATGAACCGGCCGTGGCCCTGGGCCTCCTTCGTGATCGCCTCGCGGTAGGCGACCTGGGGCTTTCCGATGTTGGCGCCGACGTTGAACTCGCGGACCATGCGGTCCGTGATGATCTCGAGGTGCAGCTCGCCCATGCCGCGGATGATCGTCTGGCCCGTCTCCTTGTCGGTGTGCACCTTGAAGGTCGGGTCTTCCTGCATGAGCTTCGCCAGCGCCATGCCCATCTTTTCCTGGTCGGCCTTGGTCTTGGGCTCGATCGCGACGGCGATGACGGGCTCCGGGAAGTTCATGGCCTCGAGGATGACCGGGTTGTTCTCGTCGCAGAT
>DASTCJ010000099.1:0-4452 GCA_035605575.1 Candidatus Methylomirabilota bacterium | reverse complement strand
GTCCCGCACCGCGATATTCTTGTTCTTCGTGTGCAGCACCTTCGTGATCGCCGCCGTCAGCGTCGTCTTCCCATGATCGATGTGCCCGATCGTCCCGATGTTCACGTGCGGCTTCGTCCGCTCGTACTTGGCCTTCGCCATTCGTCGCTACCTCCCGTGCGCGCCGCACTTCGTCGGCGAAAGGAATCTGGAGCCCATGTCCGGGATTGAACCGGAGACCTCGCCCTTACCAAGGGCGTGCTCTGCCAACTGAGCTACATGGGCGGAATCGATCGAATCCCGAACAGAACGATGTCTCCGCGCGCTCCCGATGGAGCGGGCGAAGCCCTGAGCGGGACGACGCCGACGCTCGGACGGGCGAATCGGAGCCACTTCCACCTCGAACAGGCCACCCACGTCTCTACCCGGGCGAATCGGAGCCACTTCCACCTCGAACAGGCCACCCACGTCTCTACCCGGGCAGCCACCGGTCGCTACAATGGAGCGGGAAACGGGATTCGAACCCGCGACCCCCAGCTTGGAAGGCTGGCGCTCTACCGCTGAGCTATTCCCGCGGAATAGACTGGTGGGGAGGGGAGGATTTGAACCCCCGAAGGCGTACGCCAGCAGATTTACAGTCTGCCCCCTTTGGCCACTTGGGTACCTCCCCGAACCTGCCGGCATGCGATGGAAACCTCTCGGCTAAGGCGGTCGCAGCAAAACCTGGCGCTGGCGGGAGGAATCGAACCCCCGACCCACTGCTTACAAGGCAGTTGCTCTGCCCCTGAGCTACGCCAGCACGGACAAAGTTCCAATCTAGTACGACTTATTGATAAGTCAAGTACTTTGATGCCGCTGTCGCGCCACCTCGTAGGCGAGCACGGCGCCGGCCGCCGAAACATTGAGTGAGCCGACCCTGCCAGCCATCGGAATCGAGAGCATCACGTCGCAGGCTCGCGCCACCAGCGGGCGCAGTCCCTCGCCCTCGCTGCCCAGCACCAGACAGATCGGTCCGCGCAGATCGGCCGCCCATGGCGCGACGCCGCCCACCAGCGCGGTGCCGTAGATCCAGACGCCGGATTCCTTCAATTTCTCCAGCGCCGCGACGAGGTTGGTGGCGCGGGCAACGCGAACGTGCTCGACGGCGCCCATGGCGGTCCGCGCGGCGGCTTCGGTCACACCGACGGCATGATGCTTCGGGATGACGACGCCGTGGGCACCGAACGCGTCCGCCGTGCGCAGCAACGCGCCCAGATTACGCGGATCCTGAACCTGATCAAGGGCCACGAGAAAGGCCGGCTCGCCGCGGGCCCGTGGGATTTCCAGGACGTCCTCGACGTCGACGTATTCGGCGGCGGTGACGCGGGCGACCACGCCCTGGTGATCCTGCGACCCCGCCATCGCCGTGAGCTGCTCGCGCGTCCGGAACGACACCTTCACGCCGGCGCGGCGAGCGAGCGCCACGACCTCGGCAAGCGGGCCGCGGCCGCCCGCGAGGACCGCCACCTCGTCGGCGCGGCGGCCCGAGCTCCGCAGCAGCTCCAGCACGGGATGGCGCCCGTACACCCGCTCGTCCGCCGCCATCAGCCGTCCTTGCGCGTGAGGCGGGGTCCCGCTGACGTGTCCTCCACGGCCCAACCAAGGCCGGCGATCTCCGCGCGCAGCTCGTCGGAGCGTCGGAAGTCGCGACGCGCGCGGGCCGCTGCACGCTCCGCGACGAGTCGCTCTACCTCCGGTGGCGGCCCGGAGGGCCCGTCCCGCCGGTCGAACAGACCGAGCGCGGCACTGAGCGCGCGCAGCTCGGCCACGCCAGCGGCGAAGGCCGCGCTCGCGTCCGGATCGGTGGCGGCCCTCTCGCGATCGTCGTAGAGCGCGCGCGCCAGCTCGAACAGCACGCCGAGCGCCTGCGGAGTGTTGAGATCGTCATCCATGGCCGCCTCGAACTGCGCGCGGAACCGCGCGTACCGGGTCGCGTTGCCCGCCATGGTGGCTGACGCCAGCGCCAGTGGGTCGGCGAGCAGTCGCGTGAAGCGCTCCATCGCGCGCGCGCTGTCCTGGACGCGCTCCTCCGCCCACTCCACGGGGTTGCGGTAGTGGGTGCCGAGGAAGAAGAGCCGGATGGCGTCGGCATCGTGCCGCTTGACGAGCTCTCGAATCAGCAGCGTGTTGCCGAGCGACTTCGACATCTTCTCCTTGCCCATGTTCACGAAGCCGTTGTGGACCCAGTACCGCGCAAACGGCTGGCCGGTGGCCGCCTCGGATTGCGCGATCTCGCACTCGTGGTGCGGAAAGATCAAGTCCTCGCCGCCACCGTGAACGTCGAACGACTCGCCCAGATATCGCATCGCCATCGCCGAGCACTCGATGTGCCAGCCCGGCCGGCCTGGACCCCACGGGCTCTTCCATGACGGCTCGCCGGGCTTCGCCGCCTTCCACAGCGCGAAGTCCCGCGGGTCGCGCTTGCGCTCGTCGACCTCCACACGCGCGCCGGCCAGCAACTCGTCGAGATTCTTGCCGGACAGCTTGCCGTAGGGCGGAAACCGTCGGATCTCGAAGTACACGTCGCCGCCGACCTCGTAGGCGACGCCACCCGCGATGAGGCGCTCGATGAGCGCGATCATCTCGGGAACGTGCTCGGTCGCCTTCGGCTCGGCGTCGGGCGGCAGGATGCGGAGCGACGCCATGTCCTCGCGCTCCGCGGCGATGTAGCGCTCCGAGATCTCCGTGGCCGCCACGCCGGCCTCGTTGGCGCGCCGGATGATTCGATCGTCGACGTCGGTGTAGTTGCGGACGAACGTCACGCGATAGCCTTTGAATCGCAGATAGCGACGCAGCACGTCGAAGACGAGCGCGCTCCTCGCGTGGCCGATGTGGGAGAAGTCGTAGACGGTCACGCCGCAGACATACATCCGCACCTCGCTGGCCGTGAGCGGCACGAGGTCGTCCTTGCGACGGGACAGGGTGTTGTAGAGCTTCACGATGCTAGTCGACCTCCACGCTGACGACGGCCATCGCGGCGATGCCTTCGCGCCGCCCGAGCAACCCCAGTCCCTCGGGGCTCTTCGCTTTGACGCTGACCGAGCCGGCGTGGATTCCGACCGTATCGGCCAGACGCTTGGCCATCTCCGGCAAGAGCGGAGCTAGCTTTGGCGCCTGGGCGAGGACCGTCGCGTCGACGTTCACCAGGCGCCCACCGCGCCCGCGCACGAGACTCATCACCGCCTCGAGCAGCGCGAGGCTCGAGATCCCGCGGTACCGCGGGTCGGTGTCGGGAAAATGCCGGCCGAGATCGCCGAGCGCGAGCGCGCCGAGGAGCGCTTCGCCGACGGCGTGCGCCAGCACGTCGGCGTCCGAGTGGCCGCCGAGGCCGAGCTCAAACGGCACGGTGACGCCGCCGAGCACGAGCGGCCTGCCCGCCACCAGCGGGTGGAGATCGAACCCGAAGCCGACGCGTGTCACCAGCGCCGCCGCCGCGCGCGCCGCAGATCGTCCGCGGTGGTGATCTTCACGTTGTCCACCAGTCCCGGCACCATGCGGACGCGATGTCCGAGGCGCTCCACGAGCATCGCCTCGTCGGTGCCCACGAACCCGTCGCCGCGCGCCTTGTCGTGAGCCTCGCGCAGCACCGCCGTCCGGAAGGCCTGCGGTGTCTGAACGGACCAGAGCCCCTCGCGATCGAGCGTCGCCTCGACCAACCCTTCGCGAACACGCTTCACCGTCTCGGCGATGGGCAGCCCGCAGATCGCCGCGCCGTCGCGCTCGGCGGCGTCGATCAATGCGTCGATCAGCGGCCGCGTCAGGAACGGACGCACGGCATCGTGCACGAGGAGAACGGCGGCCGACGCGGGAGCCGCCTGCAACGCGAGCCAGACCGATTCCTGTCGCGTGACACCGCCCACGACCACCTGGACGGACGCGCCGCCGCGGCCGAGGACGCGCCGCGCACGCTCGACGTGGACAGCCGGCACGGCGACCACGACGGCGCCGACACGCGGGTGACGCCGAAAATGGCGCAGCGTCGCCGCGAGAATCGGCTCGCGTCCGAGCCGCAGAAACTGCTTCGGCATGCGGGAACCGACTCGCGCGCCGATGCCGCCGGCCGGGATGAGCACCGCCACGTCAGCGCGTCGGTCCATCGCCCTCGGCACCGTCCACGCGCGGTTGTCCGAAGACCATCCGGCCGGCGGATGTCTGCAGCGCGCTCGTGACGACCACGGCGACCTCCTGCCCCACCAGCCGTCGGCCCTGATCGACGACGACCATCGTGCCATCTTCGAGGAAGCCGACGCCCTGACCCGGCTCTTTGCCCTCGCGCAGCAGCTGAACGCGCAACACGGCGCCCGGCAGGACGACCGGCTTCATCGCGTTGGCGAGGTCGTTCACGTTGAGCACCATGATGCCGCTGATGCCGCCGAAACGGTTCAGATTGTAGTCAGTGGTGACGAGGGCGGCGCGCCGGCGCCGCGCGAGCTC
>DASTCJ010000194.1:0-76912 GCA_035605575.1 Candidatus Methylomirabilota bacterium | reverse complement strand
ACGGGCCGCTCGGATGCCTGCTGGCGATGGTGGCCGCCGCGCGCAAATGCCGGGTGATCGTCGTCGGCAAGGCCGGGTGGCGCTTCGAGCGCGTACGCGCGCTGCGCGTGGCGGAGTGCGTCGATGCGACGGCGACCGCCGACGTGGTGAGCGATCTGCGCGCCATGACCGGCGGCCGGGGTGCCGACGTCACCATCGATGCCACCGGGCGACCGGAGGTCTGGGAGCAGGCGATGGCGGCGGTGGGGCGCGGAGGAAGCGTGGTATTCTTTGGAGGCTGCGCGCCCGGAACGTCGGTCAACGTCGATACGCATCGGGCGCATTACGAGGAGCTCACGCTGATCGGCGCGTTCCACCACACGCCAGCATTGATCCGGCAGGCGATCGAGGCACTCGAGACGGGCCTGGTGACGCCCGAGGGACTGGTGACTCATACGCTCGGCCTCGGCGACGTGGCGGATGCGCTCGCCCTGATGGCGAAGGGTGAGGCGCTGAAGGTGCTGATCGAGCCATGAAGCGTTCGGCCGGAGTGCGGGGGCTCGTCGTGCTCGTGCTGCTCGCACTGGGCATTCCGGATCCGGCCAGCGCGTTCGATGCAGAGCAAACGTTCGCGAAGGGGACGTTCGTGGTCTCCGGCGAGGGCGCGTACGGCTGGCAGTTCGATCTCGAAAAAAAACAAGACTTCAGCGCGATCGAGGCATGGGACGTGGGCGTGCGGTTCGGGCTGCTGCCCTTCGAGACATTTGGCAAAACGTCGCCGTTGTATGGCTCGGTCGAAGTGGGTCTCGAGCCGCTCTACCAGCGCTACCTCGAGCCACAGCGGGCCTTCTGGGCCGGGCTGGCGGCGGTGATTCGCTATCACTTTCTCGGCCTCGGCCGGGTGGTGCCGTACCTCGAGCTCGCGGGGTCCGCGGGTGGAACCGACCTGAGCCTGCCGGAGATCCGCTCGACCTTCGCCTTTCTGCTCTTTGGCGGCGGCGGTGCCTCCGTCTTCGTCGACGATCGTGCCGCCGTGTACGCCGGCTATCGCTTTCAGCACGTCTCCAACGGCAACACCAGCCGCCCCAATCGCGGCTTCGAGTCGCATGTCGGCGTCATGGGATTCTCATTCCTCTTCTGACGAGGAGCTCACGTTGACTCAGCCGATCGCCGAGATCCTCCTGGCCGGGCCGCGCGGATTCTGCGCCGGCGTCGAGCGTGCCATCGACATCGTGGAGCTCGCGCTCTCCGTCTGCCGTCCGCCCGTCTACGTGCGCCGGGAGATCGTGCACAACCGCCACGTGGTCGAATCACTGCGCGCCAAGGGCGCGATCTTCGTGGACGAGCTCCACGAAGTGCCGGACGACGCCACCGTCATCTTCAGCGCGCATGGCATCTCGCCCGCCGTGCGCAGCGAGGCGCTGCGCCGCGGGCTGCGCGTGGTGGACGCCACGTGCCCGTTGGTGACCAAGGTGCATCTGGAAGCCATCCGCTACGCGCGCGAAGGCTACACGATCGTGCTGATCGGCCACGAGGACCACGACGAGGTGATCGGGACCCTCGGTGAGGCGCCGGAGCGTATCGTCGTCATCGACAGCGCGCGCGAGGTGGACAGCCTCCACGCGCCGAACCCCGACAAGATCGCGTACCTGACGCAGACGACGCTCTCCGTGGACGACACGCGCGACGTCATCGAAGCGCTCCGGCGGAAGTTCCCGCGGATCGTGGGACCGTCGCGCGACGACATCTGCTACGCGACGCAGAATCGCCAGGCCGCCGTCAAGCGCCTGGCCGGCGATGTCGACGTCCTGCTCGTGATCGGCGCCGCCAACAGCTCGAACGCGAATCGGCTGGTGGAGGTGTCGCGGATGGCCGGCACGCGCGCCTACCTGATCAACGACGTCAACGACATCAAGCCGGACTGGCTGGCCGGCGCGCGCCGTGTGGGCATCACGGCGGGAGCATCGACGCCCGAGGTGCTGGTCTCCGAGGCGGTCGAACGGCTGCGTGGCGAGGGCGTCTCCGTGCGCGAGGTGCACGTGGTCGAGGAGGATGTTCGCTTCGCGCTGCCGCAGGAGCTCGAGCGTATGGCCGAGGAGCGCGGGCTCACGCTTCCGGAACGTACGCACTGACTTCGGAGGGGGCCTGTGGCCCCCTCCGATGCCTCCCTCTTGGATCAGGATTGCGCCGGCGTAGCCGGCGCTCGAACGTGGTAAGCCCTCATGCGCTTGGGAGAACTGAATCGGATGCGACATTCATCTGCGTTGGTCGCCGGCGCCATGGTCGTCGCCGTGTTCGTCGCGCTCTTCCTGCCCGCGTCCGGTCGTAGCGCGGACGTTGAGGAGAGGCGGGTGTTGGATAATGAGCGGGTGGCGGTTTATGAGTATGTGTTTCCGGCGGGGTTTCGGGGGGACGAGCATGCGGCGGCGGCGGACGAGCTCGCGTATGTGCTGGATGGAGAGTTCACGGTGGTGACGCGCGGGCGTGGCAAGCAGGTGGTGCGCCGTGGTGAGGTCGAGTACGCGAGCAAAGGGACCGTTCACGTGTCCCTGAACGAGACGAAGAAGCCGGCGCGGGTGCTGGTGGTGCTGCTGAAGGACAGACCGTAAATGCATCTCGTGACGTTCCGGAAGGGCTCGTCCAAGCCGAGAGTCGGCGCGCTGGTCGCCGCCGCCGTCCTCGATCTCGGGGCGCTGGCCGCCGATCTTGCCCGCGAGCGCGGCACCGTACGACGCGGGCGCGGCGGCATGCCGAAGACGATGCTGGAGCTGATCGGCGGCGGTGCCGACGCGCTGGCGATGGCGCGCGAGGCGCTCGCCCATGGCGAGGCCATTCTCAGGCGCGACGGTATCGGCGCGCTCACCGAGCGCAAGCTCGGCGCGCCGGCCGACAAGGTGCGGCTCGAGGCGCCGATCCCGCGCCCCGCGCGGAACGTCTTTTGCCTGGGGCGCAACTACAAGGAGCACGCGGCGGAGCGCGGTGCGGAGGCGCCGGCGCACCCCGTGTACTTCACGAAGGCCCCGGAGACGGTGGTGGGGCCGGGCGCCAGGGTGATCCACCACGCCGCGACGAAAGAGCTCGACTACGAGGTCGAGCTCGCCGTCGTCATTGGCACCGCCGGCAAGGACATCGCACGCGAGCGCGCGCTCGAGCACGTCTTCGGTTACACGATCGTCAACGACGTCACCGCGCGGGACGTGCAGAAGCGTCACCAGCAGTGGTTCCACGGCAAGTCGATGGACACGTTCTGTCCCATGGGGCCGGTGCTCGTGACCGCCGACGAAATTCCCGATCCGCAGACGCTGGCGGTGGCCATGCGCATCAACGGCGAGACCCGCCAGTCGAGCCACACCTCCAAGATGATCTTCCCCGTCGACGAGTGCATCGCCGTCCTGTCGCAGGGCTTCACGGTTCTCCCCGGCGACGTCATCGCCACCGGCACGCCCGAAGGCGTGGGCGCCGCCCTCGGCAAGTTCCTCAAGGCCGGCGACCGGATGGAAGCGGAGGTCGAGCGGATCGGCGTGCTGAGCAATCGCGTGAGCAAGCCGTAGGCGGGGACGCCCAGCCGCTCGGCCACCGCGCGCTATACTCGCGACATGAGCTTCGTGAGCCACGTCGAGTGCACGGTCTGCGGTCAGCATCACGATCCCAAACGCGCGCTGGGCGTCTGCGAGCGCTGCGGCCAGATGCTCGCCGTGCGGTACGACCTCGAGCGCGTGAAGACCAGCGTGACCAAGGACGCCTTGCGCGCGCGCCCGGCGGGCATGTACCGATTCCGCGAGCTCACGCCGCTCGGCGCCGACGAGGAGCCGGTCACGCTGGGCGAGGGCGGCACGCCGCTGCTGCCGTTGCCGCGGCTGGCCGCGGAGCTCGGCGTGCGCCATGTCTGGGGCAAGGACGAGGGCCAGAATCCCACCGGCTCGTTCAAGGCGCGCGGTCTCGGCATGGCCATCACGCGCGCGCGCACGCTCGGCGCGCGCGGATTCATCATCCCGTCGGCCGGCAACGCCGGCGGGGCGGCGGCCGTCTACGCGGCGCGCTGTGGGCTGCCGTGCGCGGTGATCGTGCCGCGCGGGACTCCGCCGGCCGCGGTCGCGGAGGCCGCCATCGCCGGCGCCACCGTCTTCACGATCGAGGGCTCGATCGCCACCGCGGGCAAGGTCGTGGCGAGGGCGGCGCCGCGGCTTGGATGGCTCGATCTCTCCACCCTGAAGGAGCCGTACCGCCTGGAGGGCAAGAAGACGATGGGCCTCGAGCTGGCCGAGCAGCTCGGCTGGACGATGCCCGACGTCCTCCTGTATCCGACCGGCGGCGGCACCGGCCTCGTGGGGATTCCGAAGGGCTACGACGAGCTACGCGCGATGGGCTGGCTGACGGGCCCGCTGCCGCGCTTCGTGGCCGTGCAGGCCGAGGATTGCGCACCGATCGTGAAAGCCTTTCACGAAGGGGCCGAGACGACGACGCCCTGGGACAACCCGACGACGCACGCAGCCGGACTCCGCGTGCCGTCGCCATTCGCCGGCCGCCAGATGCTGAAGATCCTGCGCGACACGCGTGGCGACGCGGTGGCCGTCGGCGAGGAGGCGATTCGCGCGGCGCAGCGTCGGCTCGCGCGCGCCGAGGGCATCTGGACGTCGCCGGAGGGCGCCGCCCTCGTCGCCGCGCTCGAGACATTGCGCGCGCGCGGCACCGTGGCTGCCGATGCGCGGGTGGTGCTGGTGCTCACGGGGGCCGGCATCAAATACGAGGCGCCGCCGCTTCCTTCGCCGGTCGACCTCACCGGCACCGATGACGAGGTGGTGGCCACCGTGGTGAGGTCGCTGGGGAGGCGGTAAGGCTCAGCCGGTTCGTGATAGCATCGGCCCTCTATCGCATCGCGCGCGAGAGGAGGCCGGTCACATGGCGATCGAGATCGGGAAGCTCCGCAACGTCGGCGTCGTTGGCCACGGCGGCGTTGGCAAGACGTCCCTCGTCGAGTCACTGCTCTTCACCGCCGGAGGGCTGTCGCGGCTCGGCAAGATCGACGACGGGACCACGACCACCGACTTCGATCCCGACGAGATCAAGCGCAAGATCTCGATCAACACCTCGGTCGCCTACCTCGACTGGAAGGGCCACCGGATCAACCTCGTCGACACGCCGGGGTACGGCGACTTCATCGCGGACGCGCGCGCGGCCTTGCGGGTGGTGGAAGCCGCCGTGGTCGTGGTGGACGCGGTGGCCGGCGTCCAGGTGCAGACGGAGAAGGTCTGGAAGTTCGCCAGCGAGTACGATCTGCCGCGGGCCATCGTCGTCAACCGGCTCGATCGTGAGCGTGCGGACTTCTTCCGAACGCTCGAGTCGCTGACGCGCCGCCTGAAGGGGCGGATCGTGCCCTTGCACGTGCCGGTCGGCGAGGAGGCCGGCTTCAAGGGCTACGTCGACCTCGCCAAGATGAAGGCCTTCGTCTACGCCGACGGCAAGTCCACGGAGACGGAGGTGCCCGCCGACGTCGCCGAGCGCGCGCGCGAGTGGCGCGAGAAGCTGGTGGAGGCCGCCGCCGAGACCGACGACGATCTCCTCGCGAAGTACCTCGAGGAAGGCGCCCTCGACGAAGCGTCGATGCTGAAGGCGCTCAAGACGGGCATCGCGGATGGAAAGATCGTGCCCGTGCTCTGCGCGTGCGCGACCAGGATGATCGGCAGCCATCCGTTGCTCGACATGATCGTCCAGGAGTTTCCGTCACCGGCCGAGCGCGGCGAGATCGCCGGCACCGACGTCAAGGCCAAGCAGGCGGCCACCCGTCCCATCGACGCCAAGGCGCCGCCGGTCGCGCTCGTCTTCAAGACACTGCAGGATCCGCACATCGGCAAGCTCTCGCTCTTCCGCGTCGTGACCGGCACCGTGAAGGCGGACACGACGCTGAACAATCCCGCGCGGGGCGGCAAGGAGCGCATGGGTCATGTGGCGTGGCTCATGGGCAAGACGCAGAAGGCGGTGAGCGACCTCGGGCCGGGCGAGATCGGCGTCGCGCAGAAGCTGAAGGAGACGCAGACGGGCGACACACTGTGCGACGAGGCGCAACCCTTCGAGCTGCCGCGCATCGTCTTTCCGGAGTCCGCGATCTCGTTTGCGATCCAGCCGAAGAGCCGTGGCGACGAGGACAAGATCTCCAATGCGCTGGCGCGCATTGCGGAAGAGGATCCCACCGTCCACCACCACTTCGATCCGGAGACGAAGCAGCTGCTGATCTCCGGCGTCGGCAATCTCCACGTCGAGATGACGGTGGAGCGGATGAAGCGCAAGTACAACGTCGACGTCACGCTCCTGCCGCCGCGCATCCCCTACAAGGAGACGGTGAAGGGTCGCGCCGAGGGGCAAGGCAAGTACAAGAAGCAGACGGGAGGCCGCGGTCAGTACGGCGATACGTGGCTGCGGGTCGAGCCGCTCACGCGCGGCGGCGGCTTCGAGTTCGTCGATGACATCTTCGGCGGCGCCGTGCCGCGCAACTTCATCCCGTCTGTCGAGAAGGGCGTGCGCGACTGCATGAAGAAGGGCATTCTCGCCGGCTACCCGGTCGTGGATCTCAAGGTCACGCTCTACGACGGCTCCTACCACGATGTCGACTCGTCCGACATGGCCTTCCAGATCGCCGCGTCGATGGGGCTGCAGAAGGTCTTCATGGACGCCCATCCGGTGCTGCTGGAGCCGGTCATGAACGTGGAGGTGACCACGCCCGCCGAGCACGCCGGCGATGTCATCGGCGACATGAACTCGCGGCGAGGCCGCATCGTCGGCATGGAGCCCGCGGGTGAGACGGCCGTGGTGCGGGCCACGGTGCCGATGGCCGAGATGCTGACCTACGAGCCGACCCTGCGCTCGATGACGGGCGGCCGCGGCGCCTACTCGATGGAGTTCTCGCACTACGATGAGGTGCCGAGCTTCATCGCCGACAAGGTCATCAAGGACGCCAAGACCGAGAAGGAACGGGCGGAGAAACATTGATTTTTCAGCAGCTGCTGAACGAGGAGTCCGGCTGCCTGTCGTACCTGATCGGCTGCGCCGAAGCCGGCCGCGCCGTCATCGTCGATCCCGGGCGCGATCGCGTCCACGACTACCTGCGCATCGCGCGGAAGAAGGGCCTCGCGATCAGCGACGTCGTCGAGACCCACACGCATGCCGATCACATCTCGGGCAATCGCGACCTCGCCGCCGCCACCGGCGCGACGATTCGCATTCATCGCGCGGCGGCGGCGGCTTTCGAGCACGCGCCGCTCGCCGACGGTGACGTGGTCCGGGTCGGCAACGTGGAGCTCAAGATCTGCCACGCGCCGGGGCACACGCCCGACTCCATCTGCGTGCTGGTCACCGACCATGCGCGCGGTGGCGAGCCCTGGTTCGTGCTGACCGGCGACACGCTCTTCGTCGGGTCGGTGGGACGGCCGGACCTGGGCGGCGCGTCGGCGGCCGAGGACATTTACGAGAGCCTGCGGCGCGTGCTGCGGCCGCTCGGCGACGGCGTCGAGGTCTATCCCGGCCACGGCGCGGGCTCGGCCTGCGGTCGCGCGATGTCGGCGAAGACGGCCTCGACCATCGGCTTCGAGCGGCGCTTCAACCCGGCCTTCCGCTACGACTCGAAGGCGGCGTTCATCGAGTTCTTGATGGAGGGTGTGCCGCCGAAGCCCGCCGCCTTCGAGACCATCGTGGCGAAGAACCGCGGCCTCCTGCCGCTCGTCTCCGCCAAGCCGCGTCCCTTCGCGGCGCGCGAGGCGTGGGAGGCCATGCAGGCCGGCGCCGTGATGCTCGACCTCCGTGAGCCAGCCGTGTTCGGCGAGCTGCACGCCGCCGGCGCGCTGAACGTATGGATCGACAGCCCGCAGTTCGCCGAGCGCGTGGCCGGCTTCGTGCCGGCCGGCACGCGGCTCTTGCTCACGACGTCGGCGCCCTCGGACGTCGAGCGTGCCGTGCAGGCGCTGTCGCGCGTCGGCATCGACGACGTCATCGGGTACCTGCAGTGGGGCATGATCGACTGGCGCGACGCCGGGCTACCGGTGGAGACGGTCGCGCAGATCACCGTGCACGATCTGGCGGCGTGGCACGAGCAGGAGCAAGACGTCGTCGTCATCGACGTGCGGGAGCCGCTCGAGTGGCTCGAAGGGCACATCGCCGGCGCCATGCACGTGCCGATGTTCGAGGCCGTGCGCCGCGCGGCCGAGCTGCCGGCCGGCCGTCCGAAGGCGGTGGTGTGCGCCGGCGGGCTCCGTTCCAGCACGACCATCAGCGCACTCAAGCGGCAGATCGGCGGGCCGTGGTTCAACGTCACCGGCGGCATGGCCGCCTGGGTGAAGGCCGGCTATAGCGTGCGCCGATGATCGATCGTCTCGGAGCGTTGTGTGCACCTCCGCCGTGGGTGGCCTGAGAGAGACCGGCGCGGCTTCGCCTTCGGCGGCGTCGGCGTTGAGCGCGCAGCGCCAGGCCCTGTTCGGGCGGGCGTGGCCGGTGGGCATGGCCGCCGTCGTGGTCGCCACCATCAACGTCTTCCTCTTCGCGTTCGATCGACCGTGGACCGCGTCCGACGGCATGCGCAACTGGGGCGACTGGCTGCTCATCGGACTGCGCGTCCTCGATCGTCCCGATCTGGTGGCGCCGTGGCTTCACTCGGGCTCGCTGCTGAATCTCGGCGTCCTCTTCGGCGGCGCCGCCGCGGCGCTGTGCGCCCGTGAGTTCGCGATCCGTGTGCCGGCACCGGGAGAGCTGACCAAGGGCGCCGTCGGCGGCGCACTCATGGGCGTGGGCTCCATGCTGGCCTTCGGGTGCAACATCGGAGGCTTCTTCTCCGCGATCAGCGCCCTGAGCCTGGCCGGCTTCGGGATGATGCTGGGCCTTGGTCTCGGCGCCGTGCTCGGTCTGCGCTATCTGCTGTGGGAGCTCGCGCATCGTCCGGATTGGTCGCGCGGCCGCGGCGAGGCGCGCGCGCCGTCCGGGCCACGCGTCGATCGGCAGGGGGTCGTCGGCGGCCTGATGCTCGCGACGCTCGCCGCATCGCCGTTCGTCTACGCGGCGGCCGGCTATCCGAAGCAGGGCGTCGTCCTGCTGTTCGGCGTCGCCTTCGGCGTGGTGTTCCAGCGCTCGCGCTTCTGCCTCGTCCGCGCCTTTCGCGAGCCGTTCATGACCGGGGAGGCGTCGCACACCCGCGCGGCGGCGCTCGCGCTCGTCCTGAGCACGCTCGGCTTCGCCATCCTCAAGTACACCGACGCCAAGGATCGCGGCGACTGGGTCTTCGCGGCGGCCGGCGTCGGCGCCCTGCTCGGCGGCACGCTGTTCGGCGTCGGCATGACGGTCGCCGGCGGCTGCGGCGCCGGCTCGATCTGGCGGGCGGGCGAAGGACAGGTGAAGCTGTGGGCGGCCCTCGCCACGTTCGCCCTCGGCGCCTCGCTGACGCGACGGGCGCTGACGGAGAGCGGCGCGGTCGCCGGCCTCGGCGTCGCGGTGTTCCTGCCGTCGGTGCTCGGCTGGGGCGGCGCCATCGTCCTCGTCGTGCTCGTCATGGCCGGCTGGGCGCTCGTCGCCACGTGGAACGAAGACGCGAGAAAGTTCAGCGCGCTCGACTGATCTTTTGTAACGTACGGCCCCGGACGCGAGGGGACGAGCCACACCCATGGGCCACGTGACGCGCAGGCAATTCCTGAGATCGGCCGGCGGTGCCGTCGCCGTCGCCGGCCTGAGCGGCTGCCGCACGGGCGCGGGTGAGATCGCACCGCCGTCGGGTCGGCGCGTGATCGTGATCGGCGGCGGCTGGGGCGGTGCCACCGCTGCCAAGTACCTGCGTATGGCGGATCCGGCGATCGAGGTCGTGCTGCTCGAGCCGAGCACGCGGTTCGTGTCGTGCCCGTTCTCCAATCTCGTGCTGAGCGGCGTGCGGAAGCTGCCATCCCTCACCTTCGGCTACGATGGACTGCGCACCCACGGGGTCATCCTGCGGCACGAGCTGGCGCAGGCGCTCGACGCCGATCAACGTCGCGTGCGTGTCGCCGATGGTTATCTCGCGTACGACCGCGTCATCGTCTCGCCCGGCGTGGACTTCCAGTGGGAGCAGATCGAGGGGCTGGCCGCGGCCAAGGACACGGTGCTCCACGCCTGGAAAGCCGGCCCGCAGACGGTCGCGCTCGCGCGGCAGCTGCAGGAGATGGCCGACGGCGGCGTGGTGGTGATGACGGTGCCGCCGGTGGCGTACCGGTGCCCGCCCGGCCCCTACGAACGCGCGTGTCAGATCGCGTGGTTTCTGAAGACCCGGAAGCCGAAGTCCACGCTGCTCGTGCTCGATGCCAATCCGAGCATCGTCTCCAAGGCCGCGCTCTTCCGCGCCGCCTGGCAGTCGTATCCGAACCTCGAGTATCGGCAGTCGAACAAGGTGGTGAAGGTCGACCCCGCGAAGCGCGAGGTGACGACCGAGTTCGGTGACGTGGTCCGCTACGACGTGGTGAACATCATCCCGCCGCAGCGCGCCAGCGGCATCGTCGTGGAGGCCGACCTCGTCGGCGCCGACAAGCGGTGGTGCGAGGTCGATCACCTCACCTACGAGTCGCTGAAAGCCAAGAACGTGCACGTGATCGGCGACGCGACCATCGGTCTGCCCGTGCCGAAGTCCGGCACCATCGCCAATGCGCAGGGCAAGATTGCAGCGGCGGCGGTGGTGAGCCTGCTGAACGGGCGCGCCGTCGCGCCGATGGCCCCGCTGAACACCTGCTACTCGTGGATCAGCGACCGCGAGGTGATCGCCGTCGTGAACGCCTATCGCATCGACCACGGCAAGGTCGTGCAGATCGAGCAGAAGCTCACGCCGGGGCCGTCCACGGTGTACGCCGACCACGCCGTCGCCTGGGCCACCAACATCTGGAACGACATTCTTGCGTAGGCGCGTGATTCGTTCGATCGTCGCCGCGGCGGTGGGGCTCGCGCTCGCGTCCGCCGCCGGCGTCGCGGTGGCGGGACCGGTGGACGCGCCCGGGTACGCGAAGGCGTTCGCGTGCAGCGCGTGTCATGGTCTCGGCGGCAACAGCACGGCGGCGGCGACGCCGGTGCTGGCCGGCATGTCCGCCTGGTACTTCAAGAAGGCCATCGAGGACTACGCCAGCGGCCGGCGGGTGTCGGCAGAAATGGAGCCGTTCGCCAAGATGGTGAAGCAGCAAGGCGTCGACGACGTTGCCAATTACTTCGCCGCGCAGCCGCGCGCGCCACGCGAGGTGAAAGTCGATCGCGCGGCGGTGGCCAACGGACGGAAGATGTCGATCGTGTGCGCCGGCTGTCACGGCGATGAAGGCGGCGGCGATGCCGCGCGCGGCGTGCCGAGCCTGCAAGGCCAGCCGGCCGCGTATCTGAAGAACCAGATGCTGCTCTTCAAGGCCGACAGGCGCAGTCCGGGCGAGCCGCAGCTCGCGAGCCTCAAGGCGATCATGAAGACCATGGACGACGCGATGCTCGCCGATCTGGCCGCGTACTACGCGAGCCTCGGGAGATAAGCCGGCCCGATCGTGTCGCTCCCATTCGCGGCCGCTCTCGTCGTGCTCGGTGCCATCGGCGCGTTCGTCTCCGGACTGCTCGGTGTCGGGGGCGCCATTGTCATGATCCCGCTGCTGCTCTATATCCCGCCGATGCTCGGCGTCGGCATGCTCGACATGCGCAGCGTGGCCGCCATCACCATGGTCCAGGTGTTCATCGCCTCCGTCTCGGGGATGATCGCGCACGGCCGGCAGCGCGCGGTGAATCGCCGCCTGGCCGTGGTGGGCGGCGCCGCCATGGGGGCGGGCTCGCTCGCAGGGGCGCTGGCGTCGCGGTACGTCCCCCAGCGCTGGCTGCTGATCGTGTTCGCGGTGATGGTGACGGTGGCGTTCCTGCTCATGTTCCTGCCGGAGCCCGTGCCCGACGTGTCCGAGCCGGCGGTGGCGAAGGAATACCGCGCGTCGCTCACGGCGGCGACGGCCGGCGTGGTCGGCGTGGCCGCCGGCTTCGTGGGCGCGGGGGGCGCCTTCTTGCTGGTGCCGCTGCTGCTGGTCGTCGTCGGCGTGCCGATTCGCGTGACCATCGGGAGCTCGCTCGCCATCACCGCGGTGGCGGCCACGGCCGGTGTCATCGGCAAGGCCGTGACGGAGCAGATCCCGCTGCCGCCCGCGGTGATGGTGGCCGCCGGTGCCCTGCCGGGCGCGCAGCTCGGTGCGGCCAGCAGCCGTCGGCTCTCCGGCGTGGCGCTCAGGCGCGCGCTCCTGGCGGTCATCGTTGCCACCGGCGCCCGGGTCTGGTGGAATCTCCTGGCGGACTAGGCGAGAGGGGATCGTGCGCTACGGCTTCGTGATCGATCATCGCAGGTGCATCGGCTGTCACGCGTGCACGGTCGCATGCAAGGAAGAGAACCAGGTACCGCTCGGCGCCTTCCGCACGTGGGTGAAGTACGTCGAGAAGGGCGCGTTCCCGCACACGCGCCGTTACTTCTCGGTGCTGCGCTGCAATCACTGCGACAACGCGCCCTGCGTGGCCATCTGTCCAACGGTGGCGCTCTATCGGCGGCCCGACGGCATCGTGGACTTCGACGGCGCACGCTGCATCGGCTGCAAGTCGTGCATGCAGGGCTGCCCCTACGACGCGCTCTACATCGATCCGAACACGAACACGGCGGCCAAGTGCCACTATTGCGCGCATCGCCTCGAGGTCGGCCTCGAGCCGGCGTGCGTGATCGTCTGTCCCGAGCGTGCCATCATCGCCGGCGACCTCGACGCGCCAGCCTCGCCCATCGCGCGGCTCGTGGCACGCGAGCAGGTGGAGATGCGCAAGCCCGAGCAGGGCACGCGGCCGAAGGTCTTCTACGTGGGCGCGGACTCCTCCGCGCTCACGCCGTCGCTTCAGGCGCCCGCGCCGGCATATTTATGGGGCCAACGGTCCGAAGGCGAGGTCGATCTGGTCCGCATGGCGGCCGCCGTCCAGGCGCTCGAGCCGGCCGGCGACGGCGCTCTCAGCCGTCCCGTGTACGATGCGCCGCATGCGCCGCGCCCGTGGGGCTGGAAAGTGAGCGCGTACCTGTGGACGAAGTCGATTTCCGCCGGCGCGCTGATGATGGCGGCGCTCGATCGGGTCATGCAGCTCGCACGTGGCGATGCGCTGTTCGATACGGCGGCGGCCATGGTGGCACTGATCTTCCTGGCGCTGACGATGGGACTGCTCGTGTGGGACCTCAAGCGCCCCGATCGCTTCCACTTCGTGTTGCTCAAGCCCCAGTGGCGCTCGTGGCTCGTGCGCGGCGCGTTCATCCTGCTCGCCTACGGTGTCGTCGCCGTGCTCTGGCTCCTGCTCCCGGCTGCTCATCACCGGCTGCTCGTCGTGCCGGCGCTCGTGCTCGCCGCCGGTGCGGCCGGCTACAGCGCGTTCCTCTTCGGGCAGGCGGAAGGGCGCGACTTCTGGCAGAGCCCGCTGCTGCTGCCGCATCTCATCGTGGCCGCGCTCATCGGCGGCGCCGCGAGCCTCGTGCTCGTCGGCACCCTCACCGGTGCCAGCGACACCGCGGTGCTGAGCATGGCCGGCTTCCTGGCGGTGGCGTTGATCCTTCACGGCGGTCTGCTGTTCGCCGAGCTCGGGGTGACGCACGCCAACACGGACGTGGCGCGCGCCGCGCGGCTGATCACGCGCGGCGCGTACCGGACGCGGTTCTGGGGTGTCTCGGTCGTGGTCGGTGTGCTGCTCGCGTTCGTCGCCATCGTGCTCGTGCCCGGCGGGATGGTGATCGGCGCGCTGCTGGCGCTCGCCGGCCTCTGGGTGTACGAGGATGTCTGGGTCCGTGCCGGACAATCGGTCCCGCTGAGCTGAGGCGCCGATGACTCCGCCAGTGCCCGAGCCGCTCCATCCCGTCGCGCGCGAGCTCTCCGAGCCCGACGGCGGCCTCGCCGCCTATCCACCCGCCGCGCGCTGGGACGATTGGGAGGAGTACGATCCCGTGGCCTGGCCGCGTAAGGTCAAGCGCCGGTACTCGCTCATCCCGACCATCTGCTTCAACTGCGAGGCGGCGTGCGGGCTGCTTGCCTACGTGGACCAGACGACGCTCAAGATCCAGAAGTTCGAGGGCAACCCGGTGCATCCGGGCAGTCGCGGCCGCAACTGCGCGAAGGGCCCCGCCACGCTGAATCAGGTCCAGGACGCCGAGCGCATCCTCTATCCGCTTCGCCGAACCGGTGCGCGGGGCGCCGGTCAGTGGCAGCGCGTCACCTGGGACGAAGTGCTCGATGACATCGCCGGCCGCATCCGAAAGGCGCTCGTCGAGGGACGCCAGAAAGAGGTCATGTACCACCTCGGGCGTCCGGGCCACGAGCTCGTCTATCTCCAGCGCGTGTTCCACGCCTGGGGCATCGATGGCCACAACAGCCACACCAACGTCTGCTCGGCGAGCGCGCGCGCCGGCTATGCGTTCTGGCACGGAATGGACCGTCCGTCGCCGGACCACGCGAACGCGCGCTTCATCCTGCTCCTGTCGTCACATCTGGAGACGGGGCATTACTTCAATCCGCACGCGCAGCGCATCATCGAGGCGAAGATGCGCGGGGCCAAGGTCGCCGTCATCGATTCGCGGCTCTCGAACACCGCGTCGATGGCCGACTACTGGCTCTCGCCGTGGCCCGGCACGGAGGCGGCTATCCTGCTTGCCATGGCGCGCGTGCTCGTGCGCGAGCGTCTCTACGACCGCGCGTTCGTCGAGAAGTGGGTGAACTGGGACGAGTATCTGCGCGAGGAGCGGCCGGATCTGCCGGTGACCTTCGACGCCTTCCACACGGCTCTCGAAGAGCTCTACGACCAGTACACGCCGGAATTTGCCGAGCGGGAGAGCGGCGTGGCCGCAGCCACCATCGTGGAGGTCGCGCGCGCCATCGGCGCCGCCGGCGGTGCGCTCGCCACGCACATCTGGCGCAACACCGCGGCCGGCAACCTGGGGGGCTGGCAAGTCGCCCGCGCGCTCGAATGGCTCGTCGTGCTGATGGGCGCGGTCTCCACACCCGGCGGAACGGCGCCGAGCGCCTGGAACAAGACGATCCCGGCGCCTCCAATGATGCCGCCGCCTGGGAAGGTCTGGAGCGAGCTCCTCATGCCGAAGGAATATCCTCTGGCATTTTTCGAGATGTCGTTTCTGCTCCCGCACTTCCTGCGCGAGGGCCGCGGCAAGCTGGCGATGTACTTCACCAGGGTTTACAACCCGGTGTGGACCAATCCGGATGGCATGTCGTGGATAGAAATGCTGACGGACGAAGCGAAGGTCGAGCGTCATGCCTGCCTGACGCCGGTGTGGAGCGAGACCGCGTGGTTCGCCGATTACGTATTGCCCATGGGCCACGCCTCCGAGCGCCACGACCTGATGTCGCAGGAGACGCACGCCGCGCGCTGGATCGGCTTCCGCCAGCCGGTCCTGCGGGTCGCCCTCGAGAAGCGCGGAAAGACGTTCGACCTCACGTGGCAGGCGCACGAGGCGGCCGGCCTCGGGCAAGTGTGGGAGGAGGACGAGTTCTGGATCGAGCTGTCGTGGCGCATCGATCCCGACGGCGCCCTCGGCATTCGCAAGTATTTCGAGTCGCCCTACCGCGCGGGCGAGAAGCTGCGCATCGAAGAGCTGTATCGGTGGATGTTCGAGCACAGCGTGCCCGGACTTCCGGAGGCGGCGCGCGCAGAGGGACTGACGCCGCTCGCCTACATGCGCAAGTACGGCGCCTTCCTCGTCGAGGACAACGTCTATCGGACCCACGAGCAGCCTGAGGCCAACGGCGTGGTCGTCGACGGTGTCGCGCGCCGCGGCTTTCCGACACCGTCACGCAAGCTGGAGTTCTTCTCCAAGACGCTCAAGGACTGGAAGTGGCCGGAGCAGGCGGTGCCCGGCTACATCCGCAGCCACGTGCACTGGTCGCAGCTCGATCGCGCGCGCGGGGAGATGGTGTTGCTGCCGACCTTCCGGCTGCCGACGCTCATTCACACGCGCTCGGGCAATGCCAAGTGGCTCTACGAGATCTCGCACTCGAACCCGCTGTGGCTTCATCCCGAGGATGCCGACCGCCTCGGCATCGGGACCGGCGATCTGCTGAAGGTGGCCACGGCCATCGGCTTCTTCGTCGACAAGGCCTGGGTGACCGAGTCGATCCGGCCGGGCGTGGTGGCGTGCTCGCATCACCTCGGACGCTGGCGGCTCACCGAGACGGCCGGCGGCGAGCGCTGGTCGACCGCGCTCGTGGATCTCACGCGCGAGGGAGCGAGCAGCTGGCGCATGCGACAGGTCCACGGCGTGCGGCCGTTCGCCAGCGACGATCCCGACTCCGAGCGCATCTGGTGGGAGGAGGCCGGCGTGCATCAGAATCTGACCTTCCCCGTGCAGCCCGACCCGATCAGCGGCCAGCACTGTTGGCACCAGAAGGTCACCGTCACACGCGCGGGCGCCGACGATCGATATGGCGACATCGTCGTCGACACCGAAAAATCCTTCGAGGTCTACCGCCAGTGGCTGGCCCTCACGCGGCCCGCGCCCGGACCCGGCGGCCTGCGGCGGCCGCTGTGGCTCCCGCGCGCGTTCAAGCCCGACGCCTCCGCGTACCGCCTCGACTAGATGCGCAGTAGCATACCGGCCATGCGGGCGCGGCTCGGCGCGAGCGCGATCATGCTGCTGCTGGCGAGCGCGGTCGCCTTCGGCGCCGACGGTCTTCCGCGTGAGCTGCTCGGCGGCCTCCGGCTGAACGCGCCCGTCACGACGATTCCGCCGCCGCTGGCCGTCGCGCGACTCGACGGCGGCCGCACGCTGACGCTGCGCGAGCTGCGCGGCCGGCCCGTGCTCCTCTATTTCTGGGCCACCTGGTGACCGTACTGCGCGAGGGAGTTGCCCTCGACCATCGAGCAGCTGCACCGCGAGTACGGCGCGCGCGGACTCGCGGTGATCGCCGTCAACATGGAGGAGCCGGCGGAGGCGGTGGCGGCGTGGGTCCGGAGCAAGCGCCTCACGATGCAGATCGCGCTCGATCCATCCGGCGTCGCCTCGCATGATTGGATGATCACCGCGACGCCCTCCGTGTTTCTCGTCGACCGCGACGGTCGGCTGACCGCGCGCGCCGTCGGCACGCGACCGTGGACGGACGCCGAGGGCCGCGCGGTCATCGAGGCGCTGCTCGTCGCCCGATGATCGAGGTTCTCGATGCCGACATCCTCGTCCTCGGCGCGGGCGGCGCCGGTCTCTGCGCCGCCCTGCACGCCGCCGACGCCGATCGGTCGCTGTCGATCGCCATCGTCGTGAAGGGACTCCTCGGCCGCGCCGGCTGCACGCGAATGGTGCAGGGCGGCTACAACGCCGTGCTGACCGAGCCCGATTCGCTGGAGGCGCATCTGCGCGACACGCTGGCCGGCGGCGGCTTCATCAACGATCAGGAGCTCGTCTGGACCCTCGTCACCGAGGCGCCCGTCCGCGTACTCGAGCTCGAGTCCCGCTACGGCTGCCTGTTCGATCGCACGCCGGCGGGACGCATCCATCAGAAGCCGTTCGCCGGCCAGAGCCACGACCGCACCATCCACAAGGGCGACCTCACCGGCATCGAGATCATGAACCGGCTGACGGAGCAGGTGCTCGCGCGGCCGTCGATCCGCACGCTCGAGGAGTGTCGGGCGGTCGAGCTCCTGCTCGACGACGGCGGCGGCGCGGCCGGCGCCCTGCTGCTCGATATTCGCTCCGGCCGGTTCTTCGCCGTGCGCGCGCGAGCGACGCTGCTCGCCATGGGGGGCGGGCCCACGATGTACAAGGTGATCGCGTGCTCGGCCGACAAGGCTGCCGATGGCATCGCGCTCGCGTACCGCGCGGGGCTGCCGCTGCGCGACATGGAGATGATCCAGTTCCATCCGACGGGGCTCGTCATTCCCGGCTCGCTGATGACGGGCGCGCTGCTCGAGGAAGGTCTTCGCGGCGCCGGCGGACACTTGCGCAATGGCGAGGGCGAGCGCTTCATGGCGCGCTACGACCCCGAGCGGATGGAGCGCTCGACGCGTGATCTGGTCGCGCGCGCGTCGTTCCTCGAGGTCAGCGAGGGCCGCGGCACGCCCAACGGCGGCGTGTGGATCGACGTCTCCCACCTCGGTCCCGAGGTGGTGGAGCGGAATTTCCGCGGCATGGTGCGGCGCTGCCGCGACTTCGGCCGGGACCTCGCGCGCGGTCCGGTCGAGGTCTTTCCGACCGCGCACTTCATGATGGGCGGCGTCGTCATCGACACCACCTGTCGGACGGCCATCGAGGCGCTGTTCGCCGCGGGAGAGGACACCGGTGGCGTCCATGGCGCCAACCGTCTCGGCGGCAACGGCGTCGCCGAGTCCACCGTGTTCGGCGGCATCGCCGGCGATCGGATGGCCGAGCTGGTCGGCGCGCGTGGCTGGCCGCGTGTCACGCCGGCCGCGCTCGAGGCGGGGGCGCGGCGGTGCGCCGCGCCCCTGGCACGCGCGCGCGCGACGGATCTCTACGCGCTCCAGCGGGAGCTGCGCGAGGCGATGTGGGACCACGCAGGTCTCGTCCGCGACGACGCGGGACTCCGCGCCGCGCTGGCCGCGATCGACGAGCTCGCCGCGCGACTGCCGGCGGCCGGCGTGCCGCCGCACGCCTCGCTCAACACCGCGTGGCAGGACTGGCTCAATCTCGACAGCCAGCTGCTGGTCGCGCGTCTCGTCGTGCTGAGCGCGCTCGAGCGCCGCGAGAGCCGCGGCGCGCACTTCCGCCGCGACTTCCCGGCGGCGTCATCCGCCGCGCCGCGGAGCGTGCGGGTTCAGCGCGCGGGGGAGACGCCGCGCGTCTGGACGGAGCCCGTGGCGTTCACGCGGGCGCGGCCAGCGACGGCCCGGCGGGAGCCGGTTGGCGTCGAGATCGGCGACTGACGGTGATGGTAGGATGCGGGCCGCCATGCGCCTCTCGCGCCGACGCTTCCTCGCCGGCTCTGCCGCCGCGCTGGCGGCGCTCGGCGCCCCGCGCCGTCCGGGCGCCCAGGGGTACGCAGTGAGGCGGCGCACGCGCGTCATCATCCTGGCCAGCGGCGGGGGGCCGCGACCGCGCACCGAGCGAGGCGCGACGGCGCACGCGGTGGTCGTCGACGGCGTGCTCTACGTCGTCGACTGCGGCAACGGCGTGGCGCGGCAGCTGGTCCAGGCCGGCGTGGCGCTGCCGACCCTACGTCACGTCCTCGTCACCCACCATCACTCCGACCACAACGCGGATTACGGCAATCTGCTCTGGCTCGCGTGGGCGAGCGGGCTCCGGACGCGGGTCGACACGTGGGGGCCGCCGCCGCTCGAGAAGATGACGCGTCTGTTCTTCGAGATGAACGCCTACGATATCGATACGCGCATCGCCGACGAGGGCCGTCCGCCGCTGGTGCCGCTCGTTCACGTGCACGAGCTGACGCAGGATGGCGTCGTGCTGGCGGACGAGCGCGTCAAGGTCACGGCGGCGCTCGTCGATCACCCGCCGGTCGTGCCGGCCTTCGCCTTTCGCTTCGACGGTCCGGAGCGCTCGATCGTGTTCTCCGGCGACACCAACAAGTCGGACAACCTGGTGCGCCTGGCCAAAGGTGCCGACGTGCTCATCCACGAGACACTCTGGGTGCCGGCCGTCGATCGCCTGGTCGCGCGCAATCCCCACGCGGCCACGCTCAAGAAGCACATCATCGACAGTCACACCGCGGTGGAGGACGTGGGGCGGGTGGCGGCGGCGGCCGGCGTGAAGACGCTGGTGCTCTCGCATCTGGTGCCGGCCGACGACCCGGCCATCACCGACGAGATGTGGATCGGGGCGGCGCGCCCCTATTTCAAGGGCGACATCGTGGTCGCCCATGACGGGATGGAGCTATGACCAACGCGACCTTCGATGGCCACGGATTCGTGGAGCGCTTCAACGCGGTGTGGAATGGACACGACATCGACGGCATCCTGGCCCAGATGACCGACGACGTGATCTTCGAGGCGTCGTTCGGCAAGGATCCGTGGGGCACGCGCATCACCGGCAAGCCGGGCGTGCGTCAGTTCCTCGCGGAGATGTTCGCGCGCATTCCGGACGTTCGCTGGGACGAGACGCGGCACTTCGCGCGGCCGGAGTGCGTCGTGGTCGAGTGGCTCACCACCGGCTCGCCGAAGGGCGGCACGCGCTACGAGGTCGAAGGCTGCGACATCCTGACGCTGCGTGACGGAAAGATTGCGGCGAAGCGCTCGTACCGGAAGGGCCGCATCTGACCGGCCGCGTCATCCTGCGCGGCGCCACGCTCATCGACGGCGCCGGCGGCCCGCCGCGGCGCGACTGTGCGGTGGTGGTCGCCGACGGGCGCATTGCGGCCATCGTGCCGCACGGTGCGGCGGCTGACGGCACTGTGCTCGATCTCGGTGGCCTCACGTTGCTGCCGGGGTTGGTGAACTGTCACACGCATCTGTGTCTCTCGGGCGCCGCCGATCCGGCACGTGGGCTTGCGGAGGAATCGTATGCGAGCACGGTGATCCAGGCCACAGTGCGCGCCCGGCAGACCGTGGAGGCGGGCGTGACGACGATCCGCGACGTAGGCGCCCGCGAGTATGCGGACGTCGCGGTGCGCGACGCCGTGCGCGCCGGTCTCGTGCCCGGCCCGCGCATTCTCGCGGCCGGTCGTGCGGTCTGCATGACGGGAGGCCACGGCTGGCAGCTCCTCGGACGTCAGGCCGACGGGGCCGACGAGGTGCGCAAGGCCGTGCGCGAGCAGCTCCGCGCCGGCGCCGACGTCATCAAGCTCATCGCCACCGGCGGCGTGATGACACCGGGCGTGGATCCGAGCGCGGCGCAGCTCACCGTCGAGGAGCTGCGCGCCGGCGTCGAGGAGGCGCACAAGGCCCGCCGCAGGGCGGCCGCCCACGCGCAGGCCGAGGCCGGCATCGCGCTGTGTCTCGAGGCCGGTATCGACACGATCGAGCACGGCGTCTTCCTCACCGAGGCGCTCGCCGCTCGCATGGCCGCGCAGGGCACGGCGCTGGTGGCCACACTGATCGCGCCGCACGCGATCGTCGAGGGCGGCATCGCCGCCGGCATTCCTGAATACGCGGTGAAGAAATCGGCGGCGGTGCGCGCGCGGCATCTGGAGTCCTTCCGGCTGGCGCTTCGCGCGGGCGTCGCGATCGCCGCCGGCACCGACGCGGGCACCCCGCTGAACCCGCACGGCAGCATCGTGCCCGAGCTCATGCTCATGGCCGGCGCCGGCATGGCGCCGCTCGAGGTGATTCGCTGCGCCACCTCGGTGGCGGCCGCCGTGGCCGGGATTGGCGAGGAGACCGGCCGCGTGGCACCGGGCCTCGCAGCCGATCTGCTCGCCGTCGAGGGCAACCCGGCGGAATCGCTGAAGGCCCTCGACGCCGTCCGGCTGGTGATGGCCGACGGCCGGATCGTGGTGAATCGGCTGTGACGATGGAGCCGCCGGTGCTGCGTCGCGAGTGGACATCGCTCGACGCCTGGCGGACCACGCCCGTCGGCATGTGGGCGTGGCTCATCCAGCGCGCCGCCGCCATCGCACTGCTGGCCATCATCGCGGCCCATGTCGTGAATCCGTTCCGGCGCGGCGTGCAGGCCGCGCTGCTGGGGCTCGCGCTGCTGCATGCGCTGCTCGGTGTCCGCGCGCTGCTGCTCGACGTCGGCGTGCCCGTGCGCTGGCATCGCGCGCTGTTCGTCGCCGCGATCGTGCTGGCGGCGGCCCTGTTCGCGGTGGTGTGGGCGTCGCGCTGGTACTGATCGACGCGGTCCGTGTAAGGTTTACAGTCGGGCGGCGCGGCACCACCTTGAGCGACGGCACGTCTCGCGGTAGTGTGACGCGTTCCCGCATGCTTGCCTGGCTCACGACTCGCCGCCGACTCTCGCTCCGCTGGTATCTCGTCATCGTCGTCATCGGGGCCATGCTGCCGATCGTGGCATTCACCACGCTCGTGATCGTGCGGCTGTCGGCGTACGAGCGGACCGCGGTGGAGCGCGATCTGGTCGAGACGGCCACCGCGCTCGCCACCGACCTCGATCGCAGCGTGCAGGGCACCGTGTCGACGCTCGAGGCGATGGCGCAGGCGCGGGCGCTCGACGGCCCCGATCTGGAGGCGTTCTACGCGGAGGCCCAGCGCGTGCTCCCCACACAGCCGCACTGGCGGGCCATCGCCGTGCTGTTGCCGTCGGGCCAGCAGCTCATGAACACGCTCCGACCGCTCGGGACCACGCTGCCTTCCGCGACCGATCTCGATAGCGTGCGCCGCGCGGTGGCCACGCGACAGCCCGTGCTCGGAGACCTCGCGCAGGGCCGCATCGACGGCACGTGGGCCTTCCAGGTGCGCGTGCCCGTCATGCGCGAGGGCGACGTGAAGTACGTGCTCACGGCCACGCTCACGGCCGATGCGCTCGCCGGCGTGATCAGGCAGGAACGCCGCCGGCACGAGGAGTGGACCCGCGCGCTGGTGGATCGCCGTGGCGTCATCGGCGCACGGACGCGCGCGCCCGAGCAGTACGTCGGCAAGCCCGGCACCGCCAAGTTCGGCCGACAGATCACGGCGGCCGAGCACGGCATCTATCGCGACCGCACGATCGACGGCGCCGACGTCTACGTCGCGTTCGCGCGGGCGCCTCACTCCGGGTGGACGGCGGCCGTCGCGGTGCCGATGGCGGTCGTCGAGGGGCCGCCACGCCGGCAGCTGGCCGCCATCGGTGGGCTTGGCGTGGGACTGCTCACCGTGAGCGGCGTGGGCGCATTCCTGTTCGCGCGCCGCGTGGCGCGTCGCATCGGTCAGGCGGCCACGGCGGCCGAGGCGATCGTGCATGGCGAGCATCCGCCGGAAGAGGAGTCGGGCGTCGAGGAGGTGGCCCGCCTCGAGGAAGCGCTGCGGCAGTCGTCGGCGCTGCTGCGGCGCCGGGACGCCGAACGCGAGCGGCTGCTCGAGCGGGCCGAGGCCGCGAACCGCGCCAAGGACGACTTCCTGGCCACTCTCTCACACGAGCTGCGCACGCCGCTCACCGCCATCCTGGGCTGGGCGGGCATGCTGCGCTCCGGACGCCTGGGCGCCCGCGAGCGCGAGCAGGCGCTGGACGTGATCCAGCGAAATGCGCGGCTGCAGCGTCAGCTCATCGACGAGTTGCTGGACGTCTCGCGCATCGTGGCCGGCAAGCTCGAGCTCGAAGTCTCGCCGGTCGACCTCCGGGCCATCGTCACGGCAGCGACCGATACGATGCGTCCCGCCGCCGAGGCCAAGGGCCTCGTGCTCGAGTGCTCACGGTGTGAGGAGCCGGCCATCGTCGACGGCGACTCCGCGCGCCTGCAGCAGGTGCTGGTCAATCTCCTGTCGAACGCCGTGAAGTTCACGCCGACGGCGGGCCGCGTGGACGTGGCCGTCAAGGTCGTCGACCGGCATGCGGTGGTGAGCGTGACCGACACGGGGCGCGGGATCGATCCGGCATTCCTGCCACACATCTTCGACCGCTTTCGGCAGGGAGCGGTGGCCGTGACCGCCCGCGGTGGTCTCGGCCTCGGTCTCGCCATCGTGCACCATCTGGTCCTCCTGCACGGCGGCACCGTCGCCGCCGAGAGCGACGGCGACGGGCGCGGCGCGCGCTTCATCGTGACGCTGCCCCTCTCGCACGCGTCGCGTCTGGCGGCAGCGGCGCCGCCGCTCGATGTCGAAGAGCGCGTGCTGGCCGGCTCCCGCATCCTCGTCGTCGACGACGAGCCGGACACGCTGCAGATGCTCGTGGCCGCGCTCACGATGCAGAAAGCGGACGTGGCGCGCGCCGTGTCGGCCGACGCCGCGCTCGCGATGCTCGAGACGTTTCCGGCCGATATCCTCGTGAGCGACATCCGGATGCCCGAGAAGGACGGCTACGCCTTGATCCACGAAGTCCGCCGCCGCGAGCGCCAGGGAGCCCGTCGCGTGGCGGCGGTCGCCCTGACCGCCGATGCCGGCCCGGACGACCGGGAGCGTGCGCGGGGGGCAGGCTTCGACCTGCACATCGGCAAGCCCGTCGATCCTCAGCAGCTGGTGGCGGCCCTGGCGGGGCTGCGGCCGCGCGCCGAAGCGTCCGCGCGCTGATCGCCCTCGACGTACGCGCCGACGTCGTCCATAATTCTCCGGGCCCGTGGGGGTGCCGGGCCGCGAAAGGGATATGACGCCCAAAACGGTGGCGATAGCGCTCCTCGTCTGGTGGCTCGGCGCCGCCGCGCTCGCCGCCGCGCAATTCGCGGAGGCCGACCGCTTCTTCGCCCTCGAGTGGGCTGAGGGCGAGCGTCGCGGCCGCCCGAACGTCAACGGCTACATCGTGAACAACTATCGCGTGCGCGCGAGCAACGTGCGGCTGCGCATCGAGTCGCTCGACGCCAGCGGCAAGCCGGTGGCGACCACCGACACGTACGTGCCCGACGTCCCGGCCGGCAGCCGCGTGTACTTCGAGGCGCCCATCAAGCAGCGGGCGCCGCGCTATCGCGTGACCGTCGTCGGCTGGGACTGGCGGGAGGCCAGCGGACAGTAGATGCGCCTGCGCGTGCACCGGTACGCGCCCGGCGACGGCGTGCGCATCCAGTCCTACGACGTCGACGCCTCCGCCGACACGACCGTCCTCGACGCGCTGGTGGCCATCCAGCGCGGCGCGGATCCGACCCTCGCCTTCCGCTACGCGTGTCGCGTCGGAATGTGCGGCTCGTGTGCCATGGTCGTCGACGGCCGCGAGCGCTGGGCGTGTCGCACGCGTCTCGGCACGCTCGGACCGGGGCCGGTCAGCGTACGGCCGCTCTACCATCTCCCCGTGCTGCGCGACCTCGTCGTCGACATGACGCCGTTCGTCGCGCGTCAGCGCGCGGCCGGCGCGGCCTTCGTCCCCGCCGGCGGCGCGCCCGCCTACGCCGAGATCCCGTCACCGTCGCCGGAGCGCGAGGCGATCGACGACGCCATCGAGTGCATCGGGTGCGGCATGTGCGTGTCGGCCTGCACCATCGTCGCGTCGAACGCGCGCTTTCCCGGCCCGGCCGCCCTCAATCGCGCATTCACGCTCCAGCGCGACCGCCGCGACGCGGGGCAGGCCGCGCGCTGGACCGCGCTGCTGTCCGACGACGGGCTGGCCCGCTGCCACGGCCAGGCAAACTGCACAGAGGTGTGCCCGATGGGGTTGTCGCCGACGGATTCGATCGCGCGGCTGCGCCGGATGGCGGTGGCGCGGCTGGTGGGGCGCGCATGACGCGTCGGATCTGCGTGCGCGCCGCGCGAGGGCGCGTCCGCTCAGGTGGGCAAGAGCGGCGGCGGCAGCGACGGTGCCAGCCGTGCGAACTCCTTGCCCGGATACGCGCGGCGCGTGTAGGCGAACAGCGAATCGACGAAGGCCTGCGCGTAGACGGGCAGGTGGCGGCGCGCATCCCACACGGCGGCCGTCGAGCCACCCACGGCACGGCCATTGCGAACGAGCGGCGCCACATGGAGACCGGCGCGGCCGAACACGGTCGTCGACGGCACGATGGCGATGCCGTGGCCGCCGCGCGCAAGGCTCACCAGCGAGTGCGGATCGCCGGCCTCCAGCAGCGCGTGCGGGCGCACGCGCGCCGCCTCGCAGGCGGCGTCGAACCGCAGGCGCGAGGCGAAATCGCGGCGCAGCAACAGGACGGCCGCCTGGTCGAGCTCCGACACGTCGAGCGTCTTGCGCCGGGCGAGCGGCGATCGCGACGGCATGACCGCCAGCACCCACACCGGAAAGAGTGGTCGCGCGCGGAGGTCGTCGCCGGTGGGCACGGCGCCGAGCGCGAGGTGCAGCTCGCCGCGCTGCACGCGCGTCTTGAGCCGCATGCCGCCGTCCTCGATCAGGCGCACGTCGATGCCCGGCCACTGGCGGCGATAGCCGACCAGGAAGGCGCTGATGAGACTCTCGAGCGTCTGCGCGGTGGCCCCGAGCCGTAACGTGCCGGTGGCGCCGCCCGCCAGCGCGCCGGCGTGCTCGCGCAGCGAGTCGGCCGCGCGCAGGATCTCGCGTGTGCGGTGCAGCAGGTTGTCGCCGGCGGCCGTGAGCGAAAGACGCCGGCCGACGCGATCGAACAGCGGCAGTCCCAGCTCGTCTTCGAGGTCGCGGATCTGGCGCGACAGCGCGGGCTGGGTGACGCGCAGCTGGATAGCCGCCCGCGAGACGCTCCCGGCGTCGGCGACGGCGACGAAATACCGCAGGTGCCTCAGCTCCACGAGTGACTCATGCTTTTTGATTATAACGGCTGAGTAGAACTATGCATTGGAGTCCGGGCCGGCTTCCGGCGTACACCTGAGGCGTGGCAAGAGTGGCGGCCTGGGATCCCGCGCAGTACCTCCGGTGGAGCGATCATCGGGTGCGGCCGGCCGTCGATCTCATCCAGCGCATCCCGCTCGAGCGCCCCGCCCACATCGTGGATCTCGGATGCGGCACCGGCAATGTGACCGCGCTCCTGCGCCGCGCCTGGCCGGAGGCCGGCGTGACGGGCGTCGACGCGTCGGCGGCGATGCTCGAGCGGGCGCGCACCTCCGACGCGCAGGTGACGTGGCAGCAGGCGGAGATCGGCCACTGGACGCCGACGGCGCCCGTCGATCTGCTCTTCTCCAACGCTGCGCTTCACTGGCTCGACGACCACGCCGCGCTGTTTCCGCGACTGCTGGGACTGGTGGCCCCCGGCGGCGTCTTCGCCGTCCAGATGCCGCGCAACTTCGGTGAGCCCTCCCACACGTCCATCGCGGATCTCGCGCGCGAGGCGCGCTGGCGCGAGCGCCTCGGTCACCTGGTGCGTGTCGAGCCGTGCAAGGCCCCCGCGTACTACTACGACCTGCTGGCGCCGCGCGCGAAGGCCCTCGACATCTGGGAGACCGTCTACGCGCAGGCGCTGACCGGCGACAATCCCGTGGCGGACTTCGTGAAGGGCTCCTGGCTCAAGCTGTTCCTCGACGCGCTCGACGCCGAGGATCGCGCGACGTTCGAGACCGCCTATCGCGCACGGGTCGCGCGCGCGTACCCGCCGCGACCGGACGGCACCACCCTGTTCCCGTTCCGCCGGCTGTTCATCGTGGCCCGATGCTGAGGGTCGCGCAGTTGACCCCTCTGGCCCGCTGCGCTAAGGTTGTTCGTCGTTTTGCAAGCGTCGTCTCACCATAGGGAGGCCCCGATGTCTGCGCAGATCCGCTCGCTGTACGCCTCCATGCCCGAGCGTCTGTCACGCGCCCGCAGCGCATTCGGCCGGCCACTGACGCTGTCGGAGAAGATCCTCGTCGCACACTGCGACGACTTCGGGACGCAGCGCTGGGAGCGGGGCAAGGCGATCTTGCGATTGCGCGTCGACCGCGTCGGCTTGCAGGACGCGACGGCGCAGATGGCCATCCTTCAGTTCATGATGTCCGGGCGCAAGCGCGTGGCGGTGCCGACCACCGTGCACTGCGATCACCTGATCCGCGCCGAATCGGGCTCCGCCGAGGACCTCGCGCGCGCCATCCAGGAGAACCGTGAGGTCTACGACTTCCTGCGCTCCGCCGCGCGCAAGTATGGGATGGGCTTCTGGCGTCCGGGGGCCGGCATCATCCATCAGGTGGTGCTGGAGAACTACGCGTTCCCCGGCGGATTGATGATCGGCGCCGACTCGCACACCCCGATGGGCGGCGGCCTCGGCATGCTGGCCATCGGCGTCGGTGGCGCCGACTGCGCGGAGGTCATGGCGGGTCTCGCCTGGGAGGTGCTGCATCCCAAGCTCGTCGGCGTGCACCTCACCGGCAAGCTCGCCGGCTGGACGGCGCCCAAGGACGTCATCACCTATCTCTGCTCGCTGCTGACCGTGAAGGGCGGCACCAACAAGATCATCGAGTACTTCGGTCCGGGCGTGGAGTCGATCAGCGCGACCGGGAAGGGGACGATCTGCAACATGGGCGCCGAGCTCGGCGCCACCACGTCGGTGTTTCCGTACGACTCGCGCATGGCGGCGTATCTGCGTGCCACCGACCGCGCCGACGTCGCGCAGCTCGCCGACCAGGCGCGCGCGCATCTGGGCGCGGACCCCGAGGTGGAGTCGAAGCCGGAGAGGTTCTACGACGAGGTCGTGGAGATCAATCTCGACACGCTGGAGCCGCAGGTCGTGGGGCCGCACTCACCGGACCTCGGCCGGCCCATCAGCCGCCTCGGCGCCGACGCGCGCCAGCACGGCTGGCCGACCACGATCACCAACGCGCTCATCGGCTCCTGCACCAACTCGTCGTACGAGGACATGCGCCGGGCGGCGCACATCGCCTCGCAGGCCCTGAAGGCCGGCGTCAAGGCGAAGAGCAAGTTCCTGATCACGCCGGGCTCCGAGCGCGTGTTCCAGACCATCAAGCGCGACGGCATCATGGAGACGTTCGAGAAGCTCGGCGGCACCGTCCTCGCCAATGCGTGCGGGCCGTGCATCGGACAGTGGAAGCGCTCGGACGTCGGCGCCAACCAGACGAACACCATCGTGTCCTCGTTCAACCGGAATTTCCCGGGTCGCAACGACGGCAGCGCGGCCACGCTCTCGTTCATCACGAGCCCGGACATCGTCACCGCGCTTGCGGTGGCCGGCACGCTCGACTTCGATCCGGTCCATGGCACGCTCACCACCGCCGAGGGCAAGCAGCTGCGCTTCACCGCACCCGAGGCGGAGGAGCTGCCGCGTGACGGCTTCGCACGAGGCGCCGAGGGTTTCGAGGCGCCGGCCGAGGACGGGGACAGCGTGCAGATCGAGCTGCCGGCCAACAGCGAGCGGCTCCAGGTGCTCGGTCCGTTCGTGGCCTGGGACGGCGGGGATTTCGTCGATCTGCCGATCCTGGTCAAGACCAAGGGCAAGACGACCACCGACCACATCTCGCCGGCCGGTCCGTGGCTGCGCTTCCGCGGTCACCTCGACAAGATCAGCGACAACATGTTCCTGGGCGCGGTCAACGCCTTCACCGGCGAGACCGGCAAGGGCGTGAACCCGCTCACCGGCGCCGCCGGCCAGCCGTTGGCCAAGATCGCGCGCGAGCTCAAGGCCCAGGGCATGGAATGGATGGTGGTCGGCGACGAGAACTACGGTGAAGGCTCCTCGCGCGAGCACGCGGCGATGTCGCCGCGCTACCTCGGCTGCGTGGCCGTCCTCGTCCGCAGCTTCGCCCGCATCCATGAGACCAATCTCAAGAAGCAGGGCGTGCTGCCGCTCACGTTCGTCGATCCCGCCGACTACGACAAGCTCGAGCAGAACGACCGCGTGAGCATCACCGGTCTCTACACGCTGGAGCCCGGCAAGCCGGTGTCCGTCGCCATCAAGAAGCCCGACGGCCGCGTGATCACCATCCAGGCGCGCCACACGATGACCCGCGAGCAGATCGCATGGTTCAAGGCCGGCTCCGCGCTCAACGCCGGCCAGCCGGTCGACGTCGAGACCGGCGGCGCCGCCAAGATCGAGGACATCAAGCTCGCGCCCGGCGATACGCAGGCGAAGCCAGGAAAGGACGTCTAATGGCAGGCAAGGTCAAGATCCCCAAAGGTGAGAAGGTCACCATCGACCACGGCAAGCTGCGCGTGCCGGACAACCCGATCATCGCCTTCATCGAGGGAGATGGTACAGGTCCGGACATTTGGCGTGCCGCCGTGCGCGTCCTCGACGCCGCCGTCGAGCAGGCCTACCGGGGAAAGAAGAAGATCGCGTGGGCGGAGGTGTACGCCGGCGAGAAGGCGCAGAGCGTGTACGGCGCGGACTGCCCGCCGAATCTCCTGCCCGAAGAGACGCTCGACGTCATCCGCGAGTATCTCGTCGCGATCAAAGGGCCGCTCACCACGCCGATCGGTGAGGGCTTCCGGTCGCTCAACGTCACCTTGCGTCAGGTGCTCGACCTCTACGTGTGCCTGCGTCCCGTCAAGTACTTCCAGGGTGTCCCATCGCCCGTGAAGCGCCCCGACAAGGTCGACATGGTGATCTTCCGCGAGAACACGGAGGACATCTACGCGGGCATCGAGTGGGAGCAGGGCACGCCGGAGGCGAAGAAGATCGTCCACTTCTTGCAGTCGGAGATGAAGGTCAACAAGATCCGCTTCCCGCAGTCCTCCTCGATCGGCATCAAACCGGTTTCGAAGGAAGGATCGGAGAGGCTGATCCGAGCGGCAATTCGGTACGCGATTGAAAACAACCGGAAGAACGTGACCCTCGTCCACAAGGGCAATATTCAGAAGTACACCGAGGGCATGTTCATGAAGTGGGGCTACGCGCTCGCCAAGAAGGAGTTCGGGGACAGGACGATCGGGTGGGACGAGTGCGGCGGCAAGCCGCCGGCCGGCAAGATCCTCGTCAAGGACGCCATCACGGATGCATTTCTCCAGCAGATCCTGACCCGACCCGACGAGTTCGACGTGATCCCGTGCTGCAACCTGACCGGTGATCTGCTCTCGGACGCGCTGGCCGCGCAGGTCGGCGGCATCGGCATCGCGCCCGGCGCCAACATCAACTACGACACCGGCCACGCCCTCTTCGAAGCCACCCACGGGACGGCGCCGAAGTACGCGGGGCAGGACAAGGTCAACCCGGGCTCGGTGATCCTCTCCGGCGAGATGATGCTGCGCTACATGGGGTGGAGCGACGCGGCGGACCGGATCATCGCGGGGCTCGAGACGACCATCAAATCGAAGGTCGTGACGTACGACTTCGCGCGGCTGATGGAGGGCGCCCGGGAAGTCAAATGCTCGGAATTCGGTACGGCCATCATCAACAACATGGCGAAGCTCTAGGAGCGACGCATGCAAGTCAATCGCCGCCCGAAGCTCACGGTGGTCGGCGCCGGGAACGTGGGGGCGTCGGTCGCCCAGTACGCCGTCGAGCGCGAGCTCGGCGACGTCGTGCTCGTCGACGTGATCGAGGGAATCCCGCAGGGCAAGGCCCTCGACCTCGCGCAGGCGGGACCGATTCATCGCTACGATGCCACGCTCGTCGGCAGCAACGGCTACGACGAGACACGCGATTCCGACATCGTCGTCATCACGGCCGGCCTTGCCCGCAAGCCGGGCATGACGCGCGACGATCTGCTCTTCAAGAACGCCGAGATCGTCGGCGGCGTGGTGGAGCAGGTGGTGAGCCGCAGCCCGGATGCGATCCTGGTGCTCGTCACCAACCCCCTCGACGCCATGGTGCAGCTCGCGTGGAAGAAGTCGGGATTTCCGACCAAGCGCGTGGTCGGCATGGCCGGCATCCTCGACTCCGCGCGGTTCCGCACGTTCATCGCCCAGGAGCTCAACGTCTCGGTGGAGAACGTGACGGCGTTCGTGCTGGGCGGCCACGGCGACACGATGGTCCCGTTGCCGCGCTACTCGACGGTGGCCGGCATCCCGATCACGGAGCTCTTGCCGAAGGAGAAGATCGACGCGCTGGTGCAGCGTACGGCCAACGGCGGCGCCGAGATCGTCGCGCTGCTGAAGGCCGGCAGCGCCTATTACGCGCCGGCCGCCTCGGCCGTCGAAATGGTGGAAGCGATCCTGAAGGACAAGAAGAAGATCCTGCCGTGCGCGGCGTACCTCGACGGGCAGTACGGAGTGCGCGGGCTCTACGTCGGCGTGCCGGTCAAGCTCGGTCGTGGCGGCGTCGAGCAGGTCATCGAGATCAAGCTGACGCCGGACGAGCAGGCCGCGTTCAACAAGTCCGCCGGCGCCGTCCGCGAGCTGGTGGACAAGCTGAAGCTCTAGTCGGAGGCCCGGCATGGCGCAGATCGGCGGTGAGGCGGCATGAGAGACATCCACGTCTCCGCGATCGCCGACACCGTCAAGAAGCTGTGCATCGACGCGAACGTCCATCTCGAGCCCGACATGCTCCGCGCGTTCGACCGCGCGCTCGGGCGCGAGCGCTCCGCGGCCGGCAAGCAGGTCCTGACCATCCTGAAGCAGAACGCCGAGATGGCGCGGACGCGCCAGCTCCCGTACTGCCAGGACACGGGCATGGTGATCGCGTTCGTCGAGCTCGGCCAGGACGTGCACGTGACCGGCGGCGGTCTCTACGACGCCATCAACGAAGGCGTCCGGCAGGGCTACACGGAAGGCTACCTGCGCGCGTCGATCGTGCGCTCACCCTTCGATCGCGTGAACACCGGCGACAACACGCCGGCCGTCGTCCACGTCGACGTGGTGCCCGGCGCCACGCTGAGGATCATGGTGATGGCCAAGGGCGGCGGGTGTGAGAACCGCTCGAAGTACACGATGCTGACGCCGGCGGCGGGCCTGCCGGGCGTGAAGGATTTCATCATCGAGTGCGTGAAGACCGCGGGTCCCGACGCCTGTCCGCCGTTGATCCTCGGCGTCGGGATCGGCGGCACCTTCGAGAAGGCGGCCATCAACTCGAAGAAGGCGCTCTTTCGCGAGCTCGGCTCGCCGAACCCGGATCCCGTGCTGGACGCGCTCGAGCAGGAGCTGCTCGAGCGTGCCAATCGCCTCGGCATCGGGCCACAGGGCTACGGCGGCGACACCACGGCGTTCGGCATTCACATTCTGACGTACGCATGCCACATCACCTCGCTCCCCGTCGCGGTGACCATCGAATGCCACGCGCACCGGCACAAAGAGGCGACGTTGTGAGCGTGGAGACGGGCCGCGATGGGGTCAAGGACGTGCGGACGCCGCTCACCGACGCCGACGTGCAGTCGCTGCAGGCGGGTGACCGGGTACGGATCTCCGGGGTGATCTACACCGCGCGCGACGCCGCGCACGGGCGCCTGGCGCCGCTCGTCGAGAAGGGCGCGAAGCTGCCGGTCGACCTGAAGGGCCAGATCATCTATTACACCGGCCCGTCGCCCGCGCCGCCGGGCGCCGTCATCGGCTCCGTGGGGCCGACGACCGCGAGCCGCATGGACAAGTTCACGCCGGCGCTGCTGGCGCTCGGCCTCAAGGCGACGATCGGCAAGGGATATCGCGGGCAGCCGGTGAAGGACGCGCTGAAGCAGTACCAGGGCGTCTACTTCGGCTCGATCGGCGGCGCGGGCGCCGTGCTGTCCGAATTCGTGAAACAGGCCGAGGTGGTCGCCTACGAGGATCTCGGCACGGAAGCGATCCGCCGGCTGGAGGTCGAGGGCTTTCCGGCCATCGTGCTCTACGACTGCCACGGCGGCGATCTGTATCAAGATGGGCAGAAGGCATACGCGAGGGAGAACGCATGAATGGTCAAGCGGCGGTCAGCCGCGTGCGGGCGCCGGTGCCGGCGCCGCACCTGCGCAGGGACGCGTGGTGGGCGCTGCCGGCGACGGTGGTGGTCGTGCTCGGCAGCTTCATCGTCTATTCCACCTGGGCGGCTTTCCAGAACGCTTATTACTGGGCGCCGCCGTACCTGTCACCGTTCTACTCGCCGTGTCTGTCGAAGACGTGTCTGCACGTGACCTTCGGCTGGGGGCTGCCGGACATCCAGCTGCCGATCATCGGCGTGCTGTCGCCCGCGTTCCTGATCTTGTGGGGTCCCGGGTTGTTCCGGCTCACCTGCTATTACTACAGGAAGGCGTACTACCGGTCGTTCTGGTTCTCGCCGCCGGCGTGCGCGCTGCCTGATGCGCAGAAGCGCGGTTATTCGGGCGAGACGCGCTGGCCACTGCTGTTGCAGAACTATCACCGCTACATGTGGTACGTGGCCGTCATCTTCATCGTGCTGCTCACCTGGGACGCGTTGCTCGCCTTCCGGTTTCCGGCGCCCGGCGGCGGCACGCAGTTCGGCATCGGTGTCGGCACGCTCGTGATGTGGATCAACGTCATCCTGCTCGCCGGGTACACGTTCTCCTGCCACTCATGCCGCCACGTCTGCGGCGGCTACGTCGACATGTTTTCGAAGGCGCCCACGCGTTACCGGCTGTGGCACGCGATCACCCGGCTCAACGAGCGCCATCCGAGCTTCGCCTGGCTGTCGCTCTTCAGCGTCGGGCTGACCGACCTCTATATCCGCCTGGTGGCCATGGGCGTGATCCGCGACCTGAGGATTCTCTAATGGCGAATCACGAGTACGAAACGCACGAGCACGACGTCATCGTCATCGGGGCCGGCGGTGCGGGCCTGCGCGCGGCCATCGAAGCGGCCGCCTCCGGCGTGTCGGTCGGCCTCGTCTGCAAGTCGCTCCTCGGCAAGGCGCACACGGTCATGGCGGAGGGCGGCATCGCGGCCGCGCTCGGCAACGTGTGGCCCGAGGACAACTGGCAGGTGCACTTCCGCGACACGATGCGCGGCGGCAAGATGCTCAACAACTGGCGGATGGCGCAGCTCCACGCGCAGGAGGCGCCGGAGCGCGTGCTGGAGCTGGAGCGCTGGGGCGCGCTCTTCGACCGCACCAAGGATGGCCGCATCCTGCAGCGCGACTTCGGCGGCCACCGCTACGCGCGCCTGGCGCACGTGGGTGATCGCACCGGCCTCGAGATGATCCGCACGCTGCAGTATCACGGCATCCATCAGGGAATCGACGTCTACATGGAGTGCACGATCACGCGCCTGTTGAAGGACGGCGATCGCGTCGTGGGCGCCGTCGGCTACTGGCGCGAGAGCGGCAAGGTCGTCGTCTTCAAGGCCAAGGCGGTGGTGCTGGCCACCGGCGGCATCGGCAAGGCGTGGAAGATCACCTCGAACTCCTGGGAGTACACGGGGGACGGCCACTCGCTGGCGTTCTGGGCGGGCGCCGACCTGATCGACATGGAGTTCGTGCAGTTCCATCCAACGGGCATGGTGTGGCCGCCCTCCGTGCGCGGCATCCTGGTCACCGAAGGCGTGCGGGGCGACGGCGGGACGCTCAAGAACAGCGAAGGCAAGCGGTTCATGTTCAATTACATCCCGGACTTCTTCAAGGGCGAGACGGCGGACAACGAGGAGGAAGCGGACCGCTGGTACGCCGACAAGAAGAACAACCGCCGCACGCCCGATCTCTTGCCGCGCGACGAGGTCGCTCGCGCCATCAACTCCGAGGTGAAGGCGGGCCGCGGCAGCCCGCACGGCGGCGTGTTCCTCGACATCTGCACGCGCCGTCCGGCCGACTACATCCGCAAGCGTCTGCCCTCGATGTATCACCAGTTCAAGGAGCTGGCCGGGGTGGACATCACCGCGGAGCCGATGGAAGTCGGACCGACCTGCCATTACGTGATGGGCGGCGTGCGCGTCGACGCGGACACGACGCAGTCGACGGTCAAGGGGTTGTTCGCCGCCGGTGAGGTAGCGGGCGGCATGCACGGCAGCAACCGGCTCGGCGGCAATTCGCTCTCGGATCTCCTGGTGTTCGGCCGCCGGGCGGGGCTGCATGCGGCGCTCTACGCGAAGAACTATTCCGGCGCGCTGGCCGTGGACACCGCGCAGATCGAGCAGGCCGCGCGCCAGATGCTGGCCCCCTTCGAGCGTTCGGGTGGTGAGAACCCATACGCGATCCAGTCGGAGCTCCAGGAGACGATGCAGACGCTGGTCGGCATCATCCGCAACGAGCCCGAGCTGAAGGAGGCGATCAAGCGCATCGAGCGACTGAAGGAGCGCGCGCGCAAGGTGCACGTCGACGGCCACCGCCAGTACAACCCGGGCTGGCACACCGCGCTCGATCTCGAGTCGCTCCTCGCCGTGGCCGAGTGCTCGGCGGTGGCGGCGCTCGAGCGCAAGGAGAGCCGCGGCGGTCACACACGCGACGATCATCCCTACACGGACGACACGTGGGGCAAGGTCAACGTGGTCCTGCGCTTCAAGGACGGCCGCGTCGAAGTCAGCCGCGAGCCGCTGCCCGAGATGCCGGCGGAGCTGAAGGCCCTTTTCCAGGAGCGCAAGTGATGCCGACCTTCACCATGCACGTGTTCCGCGGCGAGGGCCGCACGGGCGGCTTCACCGAGTACAAGGTCGAGGGCGATCCCGGCATGGTCGTGCTCGACGTCATTCACCGCATCCAGGCGACCCAGGCCAACGACCTCGCCGTGCGCTGGAACTGCAAAGCCGGCAAGTGTGGCTCGTGCAGCGCCGAGATCAACGGCAAGCCGCGGCTGATGTGCATGACGCGGATGGAGCTCTTCAAGGAAGGCCAGCCCATCACGGTGGCGCCGATCCGCACCTTCCCCTGGATTCGCGACCTCGTGACCGACGTCTCGTACAACTACGAGAAGGCACGCCAGCTGCCACCGCTGCGGCCGAAGCCGCCGGAGCCCGACGGCACCTACCGCATGATGCAGGAGGACATCGACCGCATCCAGGAATTCCACAAGTGCATCGAGTGCTTCCTGTGTCAGGACGTCTGCCACGTGATCCGCGATCATGAGGAGAACAAGAAGGTGTTCGCGGGGCCACGGTTCTTCATCAAGGCGGCCGGGCTCGACATGCACCCGCTCGACACGCGCACGGACCGGACGGAGTTCGTCAAGAACAGCGCGGGCATCGGGCTCTGCAACATCACCAAGTGCTGCACCGAGGTGTGTCCCGAGCACATCCACATCACCGACAACGGCATCATCCCGCTCAAGGAGCGCGTGGCCGACGACTTCTACGACCCCCTGACCCGCCTGTTCCGACGCCGCGGCTCCCGCACAGAGTCCACGTGAAAGTCCACGAGTACCAGGCCAAGGCGCTGCTGCGCGAGTTCGGCGTGGCGGTGCCGAAGGGCGACGTGGCCGACACGCCCGCGCAGGCCCGCGAGATCGCGCAGCATCTCGGCGGGCGCGTGGTCGTGAAAGCGCAGATCCACGCCGGCGGACGCGGCAAGGGCGGCGGTATCAAGCTGGCCGACGACCCGGCGGCCGCCGAGCGCGCGGCGTCACAGATTCTCGGCATGATGCTGAAGACGCCGCAGACGCCGGCCGAGGGGATCAAGGTGCGCAAGGTGCTGGTGGAGGAGGCGTCGGCGATCGAGCGCGAGCTCTATCTGTCCATCACGCTCGATCGCGGTCGCGCGACGCACGTGGTGATGGCGTCGCAGGCGGGCGGGATGGAGATCGAAGAGGTCGCGGCGAAGACGCCCGACAAGATCCTGCGCGAGTGGACGCACCCCGCGCTCGGCCTCGGTGATTTTCAGGCGCGGCGGCTCGCTTTCGGCCTCGCCCTCGGCGGCGAGCAGCTGAAGCAGGCGGTGCCGCTGATCAAGAACCTCTTCGCGCTCTATCTGGCGAAGGATTGCTCGCTGGTGGAGATCAACCCGCTCGTGGTCACCCGGGACGGCCGGGTCTTCGCGCTGGATGCGAAGCTCAACTTCGACGACAACGCGCTCTTCCGGCACAAGGAGATCGCCGAGCTGCGCGACATCCACGAGGAAGATCCGCTCGACGTCGAGGCGTCGAAGTACAGCTTGAACTACATCAAGCTCGACGGCAACGTCGGGTGCATGGTGAACGGGGCCGGGCTGGCCATGGCCACCATGGACATCGTGAAGCTCGCCGGTGGTGAGCCGGCCAACTTCCTCGACGTCGGCGGCGGCGCCTCGCCCGAGCAGATCGAGAACGCCTTTCGCATTCTGTCCTCGGATCCGAGCGTGAAGGCCGTCTTCATCAACGTCTTCGGCGGCATCCTGCGTGTCGATCGCCTGGCCGAGGGCATCATCGCGGCCGTCAAGAAGCTCGGTCTGAAGCTGCCCGTCGTCCTCCGCGCCGAGGGCACCAACGTCGAGCAGGGCAAGAAGATGCTCGCCGACTCCGGTCTCGCGCTGACAATGGCCAGCGACATGGCGGACGGCGCCCGAAAGGCCGTGGCGTTCGCGAAGGGACAGAAACCGTGAGCGTGCTGGTCGACACGTCGACGCGCGTGGTGGTGCAGGGCATCACCGGCAAGGAGGGCGCCTTCCACGCGGCGCGCTGCAAGGAGTACGGCACGCAGGTCGTGGGCGGCGTCACCCCGGGCAAGGGCGGCACGACGCACGAGGGGTTCGCCGTCTGGAACACCGTGGCCGAGGCGGTGGCCAAGGAAGGCGCGAACTGTGCCTTGATCTTCGTGCCGCCGGCGGCCGCGGCCGACGCGATCATGGAGGCGTCAGCCGCCGGCGTGCCGCTCGTGATCTGCATCACCGAAGGGATCCCGATCGCGGACATGGTGCGCGCCAAGCAGTTCGTCGCCGGCACGAACAGCCGGCTGATCGGTCCCAACTGTCCAGGGGTGATCACGCCGGGGCAGGCGAAGGTTGGCATCATGCCCGGCCACATCCACAAGTCCGGCGACGTCGGCGTCCTGTCGCGCAGCGGGACGCTCACCTATGAGGTCGTCGGCCAGCTCAGCGCGCGGAACATCGGTCAGTCGAGCTGCGTCGGCATCGGTGGCGATCCGGTGAACGGCACGAGCTTTGTCGACGTGCTGCGGCTGTTCAACGACGATCCGGGCACGCGCGCCATCATGATGATCGGCGAGATCGGCGGCACCGCCGAGGAAGACGCGGCGGCCTTCATCAAGGCCAGCGTGAAGAAGCCCGTGGTCGGCTTCATCTGCGGTCAAACGGCGCCGCCCGGACGCCGGATGGGTCACGCCGGCGCCATCATTGCCGGCGGGAAGGGCACGGCCGCCGAGAAGATGAAGGCGCTCGCCGACGCCGGCGTGACCGTCGTCAAGAGCCCGGCCGACATGGGCGCCACCGTCGCCCGAGTGATCGGGAAATGACGCCACGCCCATCTCGAACGGGCCACCTGCGGTTCTCCCGGACGTCAGCGCGGTCGCTACAATGACCGAACGCACGCTCGCCATCATCAAGCCGGATGCCGTGGCCGCCGGCGCCACCGGTCGCATCATCGCGAAGATCGAGGCCGCGGGATTCAAGATCCTCGCCGCCAAGCTGATTCACATGTCGTTGGACGATGCCGCGGGCTTCTACGCGGTGCATCGCGAGCGGCCGTTCTTCAAGAGTCTCTGCACGTTCATGACGCAGGGCCCCTGCCTGCCGATGGTGCTCGAGGCCGACAACGCCATTCAGCGCTGGCGCGACCTCATGGGCGCCACCGATCCGGCGAAGGCAGCGGCCGGCACCATCCGCAAGGAGTTCGCCTCCTCCATCGAGGCCAACGCCGTCCACGGCTCCGACGCGCCGGCCACAGCGGCGACCGAGATCACGTACTTCTTCAACGCCCTCGAGATCCACTGACGCCGGTCGATGAAATGCCGCCGGCCGACGCCGGAGGCCATACACTGGCAACGCTCATGCACGAACCGAGACCGATGATGGCGGTGCGCTGGCGTGTCGCCCGCGTCCTGATGCTGACACTCGGCGTGACGCTGCTCGCTGTCCTCGTGTCGCAGAACGATCCCGCCGCGCTGCTCGCGTCGATACGCCAGTTGTCGTGGCGGATCGTCATCGTCCTGGCGTTTCCGTTCGCACTCGTCAACGCGCTGGACACGCTGGGCTGGCGGTTCGCGTTCCGCCGTGACCGGGTGCCGTTCTCGACGCTCTTTTCCGCGCGGCTGGCGGGCGAGGCGTTCAACTTGACGACGCCGACGGCGTCCCTCGGAGGCGAGGCGATCAAGGCGTGGCTCGTTCGACGCCATGTGTCCATCGCCGAGGGCTTTACATCCGTGATCGTCGCCAAAACGACGATTACCGTCGCGCAGGGACTGCTGCTCGTGGTCGGCCTTCCCTGCGCGTGGCTCCTCCTGCCGGCGGGTTCGCCACTGCTACGGATCATGGCCTGGCTGCTCGTCATCGAGGTGGTTGCGGTGGCCGCCTTCGTCGTCGTGCAGCTCAGCGGCGCGTTCGCGGGCGGCGGCCGCGCACTCGGGCGATTCCCGATGATCGCGCGCCTCGCGAGTGGTCTCGGGCGCGTCGACGAGTCGCTCGCGCACTTTTACCGCCGCGAGCCGGTCCGGTTGACGCTGTCGATCTTCTTCCACTTCCTCGGCTGGCTCGCGAGCGCGCTCGAGACCTGGCTGATCTTGAGCCTGCTCGGCATCGACGTCTCGCTGCTGACGGCCACGTTGATCGAGGCCTTCAGCACTGCCGTGCGGTTCGCGACCTTCATGGTCCCGGCCAGTCTTGGCGCGCTCGAGGGCGGCAACGTGGCGCTCTTCGGCGCCCTCGGTCTCGGCGCCACGGCCGGGATGTCGTTCAGCCTGGTGCGCCGCCTGCGCGAAGCCACCTGGATCGGGATCGGCTTCCTTGCCCTCGCGGCGTACCGGGGCCTGGCGCCGGCCGCCGCCCTGTCCACGCCCAAGGGCTGATCCCGCGATTTGCTCGTACAGGAACCAACGGAACGGCTAGGGCCGGCCAAAGGGCCGCGTCAACCGGGATCGCGAGGCTCGAAGAGCTCCGGTTCGGCCGGATAGGTCACCGTTCCAGCCTCCACGCGCGCAAAGTCGGGCAGCCGGTGCGCCTCCGCGCGCGCGGCGGTGAGGATGTGGAACACCGGCTCGCCGCGCGCCAGCAGCGCGTCCGCGACGAGCGCGCGATGGCAGCGCCGCCAGTAGGCCTCCGCGCACATGATCGCAGTCGGGCGCTCGCGGCCGAGGCCGATGAGCTCCGCCAGCGCCGCGGCAAACTCCGCCGTCTGCATGTAGTCGGCGTACCCGCGAAAGGACGGGTTTCGCCACCCGCGGTTCGCGGAGTCCCGACGCGCGCGGCGCAGCCCGCCGAGGCCGGGGAGGTGGACGTAGCGCAGGCCGGCGGCGGCGAGCGTCGTCGGCAGCGTCGCGGCGTCGAAATGCGGGTACCGTCGCGAGCGCGGGATCTTGCGGACGTCCGCGATGAGCGCGACACCATGCGCCCGCATGAGGTCGACGAGCTCGTCGAGCGACCGCGTCGAGTGACCTACCGTCCACATGTCCCTATGATCGGGGGCCCCGACATGGCCCCCAAGCCCCCAGACGTTCGGCGCGCCCCGGCGGAGCCGTGGCGCCTGCGCGATCAGCGTACCGTTGGTTGGCGCGGGCGGGGGCGCGGGATTTTCCTGTAGAATTTCGGCGGTGCAGAGCCTGCCGGAGCAGTTCAATGCGGCGTCGTTCTTCGTCGATCGTCACCTCGTCGACGGCCGGGGTGCGCACACCGCATTCCGCTTCGGGGGGCGCTCGGTGACCTACGCGGAGGTCGCGGACGCGGTGGACCGCTGCGGCAACGCGCTGGCGGCGCTGGGCGTGGAGATCGAGCAGCGCGTGCTGATCGCGCTGCACGATACGCCCGCGTTCGCGGCGGCATTCTGGGGCGTCGCGAAGCTGGGCGCCGTCGCCGTCCCCGTCAACCCCGCGCTGACGGCGACCGAGCTCGAGTTCGTGTTCAACGACAGCCGCGCCCGCGTGGCGATCGTGGACGGCGCGGTCGTGGCGCGGGTCATCGCGATCCGTCAGCGCTGTCCCTGGTTGCGCGCGGTGGTCGCGGTCCGCGGCGCCGCCTCCCCCGGCCTGCTCGACTTCGCGGAGCTCCTCGCCGCCGCCAAGCCCGCACTCGAAGCGGCGCCCACGTTCCGCGAGGACGTCGTGTACTGGGGCTACACATCGGGCTCCACCGGAAAGCCGAAGGCCGCCGTGCACTCGCACAAGGACTTCGTGGCCGCCGCCGATCTCGTCGGCGTCGGGATCTTCGGTCTCACCGCCGAGGATCTCGTCTTCTCCGCCTCGAAGCTGTTCTTCGCGTTCGGCCTCGGCAACACTCTGTATTTCCCGGCCGGCGTCGGAGGCTCCTCCGTGCTCGTGCCGGAGCGCATCGACGCCGAGCGCGCCTTCGAGATCATCGCCGCCGAGCGGCCGACGGTGTTCTTCAGCGTGCCGACACTCTACGCCCGGATGCTGGACGTCGATGACGCCGAGCATCGGTGGGATCTCTCGTCGCTCCGCTACTGCGTGTCCTCGGGCGAGGCGCTGCCGCCGGCGATCTTCGACGCGTGGGCCGAGCGCTTCGGTCTCGAGCTGGTCGAGGTCGTCGGCTCGACGGAGGCGCTCCACGACTTCATTGCGAACCGGCCCGGCGAGGCGCGACGCGGAACCGCCGGGCGACTCGTGCCCGGCTTCGATGCGCGGCTCGTCGACGACTCCGGCACGCCGGTGGCGACGGGGGAGGTCGGCCATCTGCTGATCAAGGGCGAGACGACCGCGCCCTATTACTGGAATCGTCTCGATCGCACGCGGGCGACGATGCAGGGCGAGTGGCTGCGCACCGGCGACATGTTCTCGCGCGACGCCGATGGCTTCTTCTTCTTCGCCGGCCGCTCGGACGACATGCTCAAGGTCGCCGGCATCTGGGTGTCGCCGGCCGAGGTCGAGGCGCAGCTGGTGGAGCACCCGGCGGTGCTCGAGGCGGGCGTGGTCGGTGTCGCGGACGCGCACGGCCTCACCCGGCCCCACGCGTTCGTCGTGCTCAAGGCGGGCGGGTCGGGCTCCGATGAGCTCGCGGCGTCGCTGATCGAGTTCGTGCGCACGCGCGGTGGCCATCGCGCGCCGGCGGCGGTGACCTTCGTCCCCGATCTGCCGAAGACCGCCACCGGCAAGGTGCAGCGCTTCCGACTGCGGGGCCCCTGACGTGCGGGTGATCGTCGACGGCGTGTCGAAGACCTACGTCGACCGCGCGGGCCGGCCCGTGCGCGCGCTCGAGGGCATCGACCTCACCGTCGACAGCGAGGAGTTCGTGGCCGTGCTCGGCCCATCGGGCTGTGGCAAATCCACGCTGCTGAATCTCGTCGCGGGCTTGCTGTCGCCGAGCGCGGGCGCGATCTGGCTCGAGGGCGAGCTGGCTCCGGATCGCGTGGCCACGGCCATGGTGTTCCAGGAATTCGCGCTGTTTCCGTGGCGCACCGTGCAGGCGAACGTCGAGTTCGGTCTCGAGGAGCGGGGGGTAGCGGCGGCGGAGCGCGCGCGTCGCGCGCGCGGGTTCCTCGAGCTCACGGGCCTGGCCGGATTCGAGTCGCGCTATCCGCACCAGCTGTCGGGCGGCATGCGACAGCGCGTCGGCATCGCCCGCGCCCTCGCCGTGTCGCCGGCCGTGCTGTTGATGGACGAGCCGTTCTCGGCCCTCGATGCCCAGACGCGCCAGCTGATGCAGGAGGAGCTGCTCGCGATCTGGGAGCGGACGCGCCAGACGATCGTCTACGTCACTCACAACATCCACGAGGCCGTGTACATGGCCGATCGTGTCATCGTGCTGTCGCGCCGGCCGGGACGCGTGCTGGCGGAAGTGAAGATCGAGCTGCCCCGGCCGCGCACCGAGCGGATGCTCGGCGATCCCGCGTTCGTAGGCGCCGTCGAGCGAATCTGGTCGCTGATTCGCGACCAGGCTGCGGAAGCGCTGCGGGCGGAGACGTCCAGTGGCTAGGATCGCCGTCGTCAATCGCGCGGCCTTCCTTGCGCGCCCCGAGCATCGGGCGCTGCGCGTGGTCGCCCTGCTCGCGCTCGTCGTCGTGTGGGAGGCCGTGGCGCGGCTCGGGTGGGTACCCGTGCTGTTCCTGCCGTCGCCGCTCGGCGTCCTCGCCGAGGCCGGCGAGATGCTGCGCTCGGGCGAGCTGCTCGGCCATCTGGCCGCCTCGCTCTCGCGGCTGCTGCTCGGCTGGGCGCTCGGCGCTGCCCTCGGCATCGTGGTCGGCGTCGCCGTGGGTTTCTTCGCGGTGGCGGAGGCGGTGGGCACGCCGGTGATCGCCGCCACGTTCCCGATCCCGAAGATCGCCTTGTTGCCGCTCTTGATCCTCTGGCTCGGGCTCGGCGAGCCGTCGAAGGTCGCGGTGATCGCGCTCGGTGTGTTCTTCCCGATGGCGATCAACACGTTCACCGGTGTCCGGCAGGCCGATCCGCTGCTCGTGCGCGCCGCCGTGGCCTTCGGCGCGCGTCGCTGGTCCATCATCCGCAAGGTCGTGCTGCCGTCCGCGCTGCCCATGGTTTTCGCCGGCCTGCGGCTCGGAGCCGGCACCGCGCTGCTGCTGCTGGTGGCGGCCGAGATGATCGCGGTGGAATCGGGCATCGGTTTCCTCGTGCTGCACGCGGGCAACTTGATGCAGACGACAAAGCTCATGGTCGGCATCGTCGTGCTCTCGCTGCTCGGGATCGCTTCGCACTGGGGGCTCGTCCGGCTCGAGCGGGCGGCGGTGCCGTGGCGAACAGGCTGAGGTTCCTCAGGAAAGGGAGATTCGATTCGATGACTCTGCGCATTGCGCTCGTGCTGCTCGCGACGCTCCTGCTCGGCCCGCGGCCGACGGCGGCACAGGATCGCCCGCGGGTGGGCGTCCTCAAGCTCACGTCCTCGGCGCCCATCTTCGTCGGCGTCGAGAAGGGATTCTTCAAGGAGTTCGGGGTGGAGCCGGAGCTGGTGTATTTCCAGGCGGCGGCGCCGATTGCCACCGCGCTCGCGGCGGGCCAGCTTGACGTCGCCGCCACCGGGCTGACGGCGGCGACCTACAATATCGTGCTCGGCGGCGAGAAGCTGTGGATCGTGGCCGACAAGGGACGCGAGTGGCCCGATCACCGGCTGACGGCCATCGTGGTCGGCAAGGAGCTCTACGACGCCGGACTTCGCAGCGTCGCGGGGCTGCGCGGCAAGCGCATCGCAGTCACGCAGCTCGGCTCGACCTTCCACTATCAGCTCGGCAACATCCTCGAGAAGGAAGGCATGAGCCTGAAGGACGTGACCATCGTGCCGCTGCAGGCGATGCCGGCCGCGCTCGAGGCATTGAAGGGCAAGCAGGTCGACGCCGTCATGCTGCCGCAGCCGTTTCCCGGTCGCGCCGAGGCCGACGGCTTCGGCCGGATCATCGCCTGGGGGGGCGATCTCTTCCCCTGGCAGATCGCCACCGTCTTCTACTCGAAGAGATTCGCGGCGGACCGGGCGCGCGCGGTGAACTTCATGAAGGGCTACGTGAAGTCGTCACGTCATTATTACGATGCCGTGCTCGCCGGCACGCGCGGCGGCTCCTACGACGAGGTCGTCGCCATCACCGCGCGCTACACAGGAGCGCCGGTGCCCGTCATCACGCTCGGGTTTCCTTATCAGGACCGGAACGGCCGCCTGTGGGTCGACGACATCGGGCGGCAGATGACGTGGTGGCAACGCCACGGCTTCATCAAGTCCACCATCCCGCTCCGGGACATCGTGGACACGTCGTTCGTGGAGGCCGCCGTGAGGGCGATCGGCGAGTGAGAGTATCATCGCGTCGTGGCCGGACCCCGCGCGTGAAGCGCAAGCTCAGGAAGCTGCTCATTGCCAATCGCGGCGAGATCGCCGTGCGGGTCATCCGCGCCTGTCGCGAGCAGGGTATCGCCACCGTGGCCGTCTTCTCCGAGGTGGATCGGCAGGCGCTTCACGTGCAGCTCGCCGACGAGGCCTATCCCATCGGCCCGGCTCCGGCGCTCGAGAGCTATCTGGTGATCGACCGCATCCTCGGCGTTGCCCGCACCGCCGGCGCCGATGCCATCCATCCCGGTTACGGCTTCCTGTCCGAGAACGCGAGCTTCGCCGACGCCTGCGCCGAGGCGGGCGTCACCTTCGTCGGCCCGCCGGCCGCGGCCATCCGGGCCATGGGCAGCAAGACGGCCGCGCGGAAAATCGCGCGCGATCTCGGCGTGCCGATGGTGCCGGGCACGCTCGACGCGCTCGAGAGTGACGCCGCCGCGCGGGCGACCGCGCGCGAGATCGGCTATCCGGTCATGCTGAAGGCCGCGCACGGCGGCGGTGGCAAGGGCATGCGTCTCGTGCACCGCGAGGACGATCTCGCCGAGGCCCTGCGCTCGGCGCGCGCGGAGGCGGGCGCCGCCTTCGGCAATGCCGCCGTCTATCTCGAGCGGGCGGTGATCGAGCCGCGGCACATCGAGATCCAGGTGCTCGCCGATGCCGACGGCCAGGTGATCCACCTCGGCGAGCGCGAGTGCTCGATCCAGCGACGTCATCAGAAGCTCGTCGAGGAATGTCCCTCGTCCTTCGTCGATGCCGACCTCCGCGAGCGCATGGGCGACGCCGCCTGCCGCGTCGCCGCCGCCGCCGGCTACGTCAACGCGGGGACGGTCGAGTTTCTCGTGGACGCCGAGCACAACTTCTACTTCCTCGAGATGAACACGCGGCTGCAGGTCGAGCATCCGGTGACGGAGATGGTGACGGGGATGGACCTGGTGGCCGAGCAGCTGCGGATCGCGGCCGGTGAGCCGCTCTCGCGGCGGCAGGCCGACGTCGCGTGGCGAGGCTGGGCCATCGAGTGCCGCGTCAACGCCGAGGATCCGTTCGCCGGCTGGCTGCCGTCGCCGGGCACGATCACCGCGCTGCGGCCGCCGAGCGGCCCGTGGGTCCGCGATGACTCCGGCGTGTACGAGGGCTACACGATCCCGCGCTTCTACGACACGCTGATGAGCAAGCTCATCGTGTGGGGCGCCGATCGTGCCATCGCCTGCGATCGCATGGCCCGCGCGCTGGCGGAGTACCGCGTGGTCGGTGTGCGCACGACCATTCCGGTGCTGGAGCGCATCGTCGCCCATCCAGACTTTCGCGCGGGCCGGCTGTCCACCGCCTTTCTGGAGCGCATGCTGCCCTCCGTGCACGGCAACGACGGCCGCCACCGCGACGTGGCCATCCTCGCCGCCGTCATCGCCGAGTACGAGCGCGGCCGCCGGGCGGCGCTGAGCGCGGCGGCTGCGGACGGCCAGCCTGCATCCAGCCACGATGCGCGTGCCGTTGCCTGGCGTCTCTCCGGCGCCGGCACGTGGACGGGCCGATAGCCGTGAAATACGTGGCGACCGTGGGCAACGAGTCATGCATGGCGGACGTCGTCGGAGGCGACGGGCGCTACCGCGTCACCGTCGGTGAGGCGCAGTGGGACGTCGACGTGGGCACCGCGACGCCGGGCATCTACTCGATGCTCATCGGCGGCGTCTCGTACGTCGCGGATGTCGTCGATCGTGACGGCATCTGTGTGGTCGAGGTAGGCGGCGAGCGCTACGAGATCCTGGTCGAGGAGCAGACACGCCACATCATCCGCACGCGAGGTCGCGGAGGAGCGGCCGCCGGCGACCGCACGCTGACGGCGCCGCTTCCGGGTAAGATCAGCCGCGTTGCCGTACGGCCGGGCGATGCCGTGAACGCGGGGGACATCCTGCTCGTGATCGAGGCCATGAAGATGGAGAACGAGTTCCGGGCGGCCGGCGCCGGCACGGTGGCGGAGGTCCGTGTGGCTGCCGGCCAGGCCGTGAACGCCGGCGACGTGCTCATCGTGATGGGAGGGGGCGGCGATGGCGACCGGGCGTGACCGCTTCGGCAATGTCTTTGGGCCGGGCCTGCCGTACGCCCGCGGAGAAATCCTGAAATCGACCGAGGACGATTTTCGTAAGCTCGAGCGAGCGCAGGCGGTGATCGCGCGGCGCGGCGCCGAGGCCGTGTTCAACTTCACCGGGCTCGAGCGATCATTGCCGCTGGCGGCCGATGAGCTCGCGCTGGCCGACGACGAGCTCGCCCCCGCCCTGTATGGCGAGCGCTTTCGCGCGCTGGGGCTCGCGCACCTCGGCGGCGTGGCCGCGCGTCACGACGTGATGCTCTTCAACCGCCTCACCGCGGCCACGTTCGCCACGCATCTGACGCTCGCGCGCGTGGGCGACACCGTCGTCGGCGTCTCGCCGACCTACACGCATCCGACGGTGATCCGCTCGGCGGCTCAGGCCGGAGCGCGATTCGTCGAGGCCGACGGCGTGGGCGGCCTCGAGGCGGCGCTGGCGAGCGAGCCGCGTGTCAGCCTGGTCGTCCTCACGCGGCTCGCCGTGACCTACGACCTGCTGCCGCTCGACGACGTGCGCGCCGTCGTGCGGCTGGCGCACGCGGCCGGCGCCCGCGTGTACGCCGACGATGCGGGCGGGGCGCGCGTGGGGCCGGCGATCTTCGGGCAGCCGCGCACGCTGGAGCTGGGCGTCGATATCGGCGCCACCGGCATGGACAAGTACGGCGTCGTCGGGCCGCGGCTCGGCCTGCTCGGCGGCGAGGCGGCGCTGGTGGGGCAGATCCGCGCGCGCGCGTACGAGTTCGGCCTGGAGGCGCGGCCGATGCTCTATCCGGCCGCCGTGCGCTCGCTGACCGGCTACACCCCCGCGCGCGTGCGCGTGCTCGTCGACACGACGCGCACCGTGGGCGAGGCGCTTCGCGGCATCTTCGGCGCGCGTGTGCATCTGACACCGGTGACGGCGCAGCTTCGCGCCGATGATCTGCTCGCGCTGGCGATGGAACGCGCGGGTCTCAGCACGCCGCCATGCGTTCCGATCGAGGCCACGGCGGCGGTCGCGATGCTGCTGCTCGAGGATTATGGCGTCATCACCGTGCACTTCGCCGGCATGCCGCCCGGAACCTCGAGCCTTCTCGTAAAGTTCGTTCCTCCAGAGACACTCGAGCGGTTCGGCGGCGCCGAGGCGCTCGCGAAGGCGGTCGACAGCTCGGTCGACCGGCTGGCGGCATTGCTGCGCGAGCCCGCGGCGCTCCGCGCGCTGCTGGTCGGCGCCCGCTGATGAGGTACCCGAGGCGCGCCACGGCTTGGCCGGGGCGCGTCCGAGCGTTGGGGGTCTGGGGGCCATTTCGGGGCCCCCAGTACTGACATGGCCGACGCGGCCATCGTTTTCAAGGACGTCAACAAATGGTTCGGCAAGCTGCACGTGCTGGACAACATCAATCTGTCGGTGGCCAGCGGCGAAGTCGTCGTCGTGTGCGGGCCATCGGGATCGGGCAAGTCGACGTTGATCCGGTGCGTGAACGGCCTCGAGCGCGTCCAGGGCGGCGAGATCGTCGTGCTGGGCGAGTCGATGACCAGGCGCGGCGTCAATCTCCCGGCCCTGCGCACGCGCGTGGGCATGGTGTTCCAGTCGTTCAATCTCTTTCCGCACATGACGGCGCTCGAGAACGTCATGCTGGCGCCGATGAAGGTCCGCCGGCTCTCGCGCGCGGACGCCGAGCGCACGGCGCGGGCGCTGATGACCCGCGTGGGGCTGGCCGACAAGGCCGCCAACTATCCGGCCAACCTGTCCGGCGGGCAGCAGCAGCGCGTGGCCATCGCGCGTGCGCTGGCCATGGAGCCGAAGATCATGCTGTTCGACGAGCCGACCTCCGCGCTCGATCCGGAGATGATCAATGAGGTGCTCGACGTCATGACCGCGCTCGCCCGCGACGGCATGACGATGATGTGCGTCACCCACGAGATGGGGTTTGCCCGGCGCGTCGCCCACCGCGTCGTGTTCATGGACGCGGGGCAGGTGGTCGAGGTCGGCACGCCTCAGGAGTTTTTCGCGACGCCGAAATCCGACCGGGGCAAGCAGTTCCTCTCGAAAATTCTCACTCACTAACGCAGGGAGGCATTCATGTCGCGCATTCTCGTTCTCGTCTTGGCGGTGGTGGTCGCCTTCGGGGCGGCCGCGCCGTCGCTGGCCCAGCCCGACACGCTCGAGAAGATCAAGTCGACCGGCGTGCTGACCATCGGCACCCGCACCGGCTCGCCGCCGTTCGCCTACGTCAACAAGAACAACGAGTGGGTCGGCTTCAGCATCGACCTCGTGGATCAGCTGGTGAAGCCGTCGATCGAGAAGGCGGTGGGGCGCCAGATCAAGATCGAGAAGAAGGAATCCACGCCGCCGACCCGCATCCCGCTCTTGACCTCGAACGCCGTCGACCTCATCGCCGGCACCATGACCGACACGCCGCAGCGTCGCGAGTCGGTGGATTTCAGCCTCACGTTCTTCTACACGGGGGCACAGTTCCTCGTGAAGAAGGGCAGCCCGATCCACGGCATCAGCGACGTCGGCGGCAAGCGCGTGGCCGCGCAGCAGGGCGCGACCAATGCCAAGATCCTGCGCGAGAAGTATCCGCAGGTGCAGCTGCGGGAGTTCCCCGACCAGCCGGCGGCCTTCCAGGCGCTCGTTCAGGGCCAGGTCGACGCCTACACGAACGACGGCATTCAACTGGCCGGTCTCAAGGCCAAGGCGCCGAACCCGAACGAGTGGGACGTCGTCGGCGACTTCTACTCCGAGGAGCCGTACGGCATGGCCATGCGCAAGGGCGACGCGAAGTTGAAGGCGGCCGTGGACGCCGGGCTCAAGAACGGCTTCGAGTCGGGCAAGTACTTCGAGCTCTACGAGAAGTGGTTCGGACCGAAGGGCGAGGTGCCCTATCCGCTGACGCCGCAGGTGAAGGCGTATCTGCTGAAGCAGGTCGGCAAGTAGCGGACGGCGCCGCCGAGGCCCCGTGCAGTACACGTTCAACTGGAGCGTGCTCTGGAGCGGCCAGTCCGGCCACTGGCTGCTCCAGGGCTTGCTCACCACGCTCGAGCTCTCGGCGCTCGGCTGGCTGCTCGCCGTCGCGCTCGGCATCCTCTCGGGCGCGCTGCGGACGGTGCCGCTCATGCCGCTCCGCCTGGCCGCGATCTCGTACGTCGAGTTCTTCCGCAACGTGCCGTTGCTCGTGTGGATGTTCTTCTGGTACTTCGGCGTGCCGCCGCTCTTGCCACGGCCCGCGCAGGACTGGCTCTTCGATCACGGCGCGGAATTCTGGGCGGCGGTGGTCGCGCTCGGCGTCTATCACGGTGCCCGGATGTCGGAAGTCATTCGCTCCGGCATCCAGGCCATTCCGCGCACGCAGTTCGAGGCCTCCGTCGCGATGGGCCTCACGACGTTTCAGGCGTATCGCCTCATCATCCTGCCCGTCGCCCTGCGTCTGATCGTGCCGCCCGGCACGAACGAGTCGCTCAACCTCTTGAAGAACTCGTCGGTGGCGCTCACGATCAGCGTGGCCGAGCTCACGTTCCAGACGCGCCAGATCGAGACCTACACGGCCAAGGCCATCGAGGCGCTCACCGCCGGCACGCTGATCTATCTCGTCCTCTGCCTGTCGATCGCGACGATCATGGCTCGCGTGGAGCGCCACTACGCGATCCCCGGCCTGATCTCACGGACCCGGACGACGTAGCGATGGATCTCTCGGTCATCGCCAACAACTGGAAGTTTCTGCTGGTCCAGGGTCTGATCGGATTCGGGCCGTTCATCGGCGGCACGCTCCGGCTGGCCATCCCGGCCATCGTGCTCGGGTTCATCCTCGGCATCTTCGTTGGCCTCGCGCGGCTCGCCGAGGCGCGGTCCATCCGGGTGCCGGCCACCGCCTACGTGGAGTTCTTTCGCGGTGTGCCGCTCGTCATGGTCATCTTCTGGATCTGGTTCATCATCCCGCAGCTGCTGCGGCTGCCGATCCCCGAATACGGGGTGGCGCTCACGGCCTTCGTGATCTTCGAGGCGGCGTACTTCGGCGAGATCGTGCGGGCCGGCGTGCAATCCGTCCCGCGCGGCCAGGTGGAAGCGGCCACCGCGCTCGGGATGACGGCGACGAAGACGATGACCTATGTCGTGCTGCCCCAGGCGCTCAAGAACATGGTGCCGTCGCTGGTCACGCAGATGATCGTGCTGTTCAAGGACACGTCGCTGGCGTCGATCATCGGTTATGTCGATCTCACCAAGGCTGCACAGATCGTCAACAACCGCGAGATCAAGCCCTTCCAGCTCTATCTCTTCATCGCCGTCGTGTACTGGATCTGCACCTACTCGATGTCGCGGGTGGCCCAGCGCCTGGAGCACCGTCGCGTGGCTGCCTGAGCGGCGCTCGGGACACCTCTCGGGCGGCATGCCGGAGATCACTCTGCCGAACGGCGTGCGCCTGCACTGGCGCGAGATGGGCACTCCGGCGAAGCCGCCGGTCGTGTGGATTCACGGCGGGTCGGTCGAAGAGTCGTCGTCGATGGTGGCGGATCTCGAGCCATTCGCGGCGCGCATCCGCGCGCTGTTCCCCGACACGCGTGGTCACGGGCTCAGCTCGAAGTTCGAGCGCGTGGAGGACTACACGTATGCGCGCAAGGCGGACGACGTGCTGCTGTGGCTCGACGCGCTCGGCATCGAGCGCGCCGTCTTCGGCGGCGCCTCCATGGGCGCCGCGCTGTCGCTGTGGCTGGCCGCCCACGCGCCGGCGCGCGTGCGCGCCGTCGTGTCGATCAGCGGGCCGCCGTACGCGCCGCCCGCCGAGGACATCGCCTGGTGGCGCGCGCATCGGCGGCTCGTCGAGACCGGCCGCTTCGAGGAGTACTACGACGCCAACGTGCGCATGCGCGTGGGCGATGACGCGCTCGCGCGGCTGAAGGCGCGCCCCGAGCGCTACGCCGCGGTCACCGGCATGCTGCGGCTGCACTCGACCGCGTCACTGCTGGCGCTCCTGGACGAGACGTACAGCCGCGACGACTGGCTGGCCGAGTGCGCCCGCATCGGATGTCCCGTGCAGATCGTGGCGGGCTCGCGCGATCACTTCCCCACGGTGGCCATGTCCGAACGGCTGAGGGCGACGATTCCCGGCGCGCGGCTCTACGTGGTCGACGGCGGCACGCATTTTCCGAACCGCTCGCACCGGGCCGAAGTGCAGGCGGTGGTGGGACGCTTCTTCGACGACATCGGTGTATAACATCGCCATGCCGATCATCGATCTGAGCTTCCCGATCCGTCCGCACTTCCGCTGGAAGGTCGAGCCCACGCTGCGCTCGTCGCACGCGCGTGGCGACATCTTCCAGTCGACGATCCTCACCATCACGTGCCACGCCTACACGCACGTGGACGCGCCCGTGCACTTCCTGCCGGGCGATCGGGACATCGCCTCCATGCCAGTCGATCAGTGGATCGGCGAGGCCGCCGTCGTCGATCTCACGCATCTCGGCGACAACGGCGAGGTGAGCGCCGGCGAGCTCGACGCGCGCGCCTCGCACGTTCGCCGGGGCGACATCGTGCTCTTGCGCACCGACTGGCCGCGCAAGGTGAGCGTCGAGACCGAGAAGTTCTGGCGCGACGCGCCATACACGGCGCGCTCGGCGTGCGACTGGCTCGTCGGCCGCGGGGTGAAGGCGGTGGGCTACGACTACCCGCCGGATCAGTGCATCCGGACCATGATCTTCTCGCCCGGCACGCGTGTCGAGCGGAGCGAGTGCGTCACCCACGACGTCTTCTTCCCCGCCGGCATCACGGTGATCGAGTATTTGACGAATCTGGACCGGATCGGCGTCCCGCGCTGCCGGTTCATGGCGCTGCCGCTGCGGATCGAGGGCGCTGACGGCTCTCCGGTCCGCGCCGTGGCCGTCGTCTAGGCCGAACGCCTCCTTGCGGTATGATCGACCGGATGCCCCTCGTGTGGCTCGCTCTAACCGTGCTCGTCGTCGGTGGCGCAGGCTGTACGGGCGAGACGAAAGCGTCGCCGGAAAAGCACGTGGCCGCGTCGCCGGCCGCGCCCCGACCGGTCAAGGTCATCGAGGCGGTCGAGCAGCGGGTGGCCCGCACGGTGCTTGCGACCGGCACGCTGGCCGCCGAGGATCAGGTCGTGATCGGCACGAAGGTGCCGGGTCGACTGGCCGAGATCTCGATCGACATGGGCACGCGCGTCCGGCGCGGGCAGGTGGTGGCCCGCCTCGACGCCAGTGATTACCGCCTGAGGGTCGATCAGGCCCAAGCCGCGCTGCACCAGGCGCGCGCGCGTCTGGGCCTGCCGCTCAGCGGCACCGACGAGCGCATCGACCCGGAGCAGACGTCGCTCGTACGGCAGGCGCGCGCGGTCCTCGAGGAGGCCCAGCTCACGCGCGATCGCTCGGCGAAGCTCATGGAGCAGAACCTCATCGCGCGCGCGCAGCTCGACACGGCCGAGGCGAATCTCAAGGTCGCCGAAGGGCGATACCACGACGCGCTCGAGGAGGTGCGCAACCGCCAGGCGCTGCTCGCGCAGCGCCGGTCGGAGCTCGACCTGGCGCGACAGCAGCTGTCCGACACGACGATGACGTCGCCCATCGACGGCGCGGTCGCCATGAAGCAGGCGTCCGTCGGCGAGTATCTGGCGGCGGGCGCGCCGGTGGCGACGGTCGTGCAGATCCATCCGCTTCGTTTGCGCGTCAACATCCCCGAGCGTGAGGCCGTCGACGTTCGGACGGGGCACACGGTGCGCCTCACCGTCGAGGGCGACCCGACCGTGTATCACGGGCGCGTGGTGCGGCTGAGCCCCATCGTCCAGGAGCAGAGCCGCACGCTCTCCATCGAGGCGGAGGTCCCGAACGAGCGCGGTGTCATGAAGCCGGGCGCGTTCGCGCGCGCGGAGGTGGTGACGGAGGCCTCGCAGCCCGTCATTCGCGTGCCGACGGCCGCGCTGGTGACGTTCGCCGGCATCGAGAAGCTGCTCGTGGTGCGCCAGGGGAAGATCGCCGAGGTGCGGGTGCAGACGGGGCGCCGCGCCAACGAGACCGTCGAGATCGTCTCCGGCCTCAAGCCCGGCGAGCAGGTCGTGCTGCAGCCCGGCAATCTCGCGCCCGGCCAGGCCGTCGTCGTCACTCCGTAGCATGCGCAAGCTCGCCGACGTCAGCATCAAGCGTCCGGTGTTTGCGACGATGATCATCCTGGCGCTGGTCGTGGTCGGCAGCGCATCGTACTTTCGGCTCGGCGTCGATCGCTTCCCCTCCGTCGATCTCCCGACCGTCAACGTGCGCGTCGAGCTGCCCGGCGCCTCGACGGAAGAGATCGAGACCCAGGTCACGCAGAAGCTCGAGGAGCAGATCAACACCATCCAGGGCATCCAGGAGCTGCGCTCGATCTCCACGCCGGGCAACGCGCTGGTGATCGTGACCTTCGTGTTGAGCCGCAACATCGACGTGGCCGCTCAGGACGTGCGCGAGAAGGTTGCGCTGGCCGTGCGCAACCTGCCGCGCGACATCCGCCCGCCCGTGATCTCGAAGTTCGACAACGATCAGGCGCCGGTGGTGACGGTCGCGCTGTCCGGCGACCGCTCGCTCCGCGAGCTCACCGAGGTCGCCGACAAGACGGTCAAGGTGCAGCTCGAGCGGTCGACCGGCGTGGGCGAGGTGCGGATCATCGGCGGGCTGCTGCGCGCCATCAACGTGTGGGTCGATCCCGACCGCCTGGCCGCCTACCAGATCCCCATCACCGCCGTGCGCGACGCGCTGGCCCGGCAGAACGCGGACCTCCCGGGCGGCAACGTGACGGCCGGGCTGCGGGAGTCGTCGTTGCGGACGATGGGCCGTGTCGAGTCCGCGCGCGACTTCAACGAGCTCGTGGTGGCCACGCTCGGCGGCGCGCCGGTGCGCGTGCGCGACATCGGCTACGCGGAGGACGGGACCAAGGAGCAGCGCTCGGTGGCGCGGCTCAACGGCGTGCCGACGGTCGTGCTGGAGGTGCGGCGACAGTCGGGCGAGAACACCGTCGCCGTCATCGAGGGGATCAAGCAGAAGCTGGCGCGGTTGCGGGCGCAGATTCCCGCCGACATCAAGCTCGAGATCATTCGCGACCAGTCGCGGTACATCCGGGCGGCGCTGCACGAGATCAACCTCCACCTCGTGATCGGTTCCATCCTCGCCTCGCTGGTGGTGCTGGCGTTCATGCGGTCGTGGCGCTCGACGATCATCGCGGCGGTGGCCATTCCGGCGTCCGTCGTCTCCGCCTTCGGCGCCATGTGGGCGCTGAACTTCACGCTCAACAGCGTCACCATGCTCGCGCTGGTGCTCATGGTCGGCATCGTCATCGACGACGCCATCGTCGTGCTGGAGAACGTCTTCCGCTTCGTCGAGGAAAAGCGCATGCGTCCCTTCGAGGCGGCGCGCGAGGCCACCGCCGACATCGCGCTGCCGGTCATGGCCACCACGCTGTCGCTCGTGGTCATCTTCGTGCCCGTCTCGTTCATGTCGTCGATCTCCGGCCGGTTCCTCTACCAGTTTGGCTTGACGGCGGCGGTGGCCGTCATGGTCAGCCTGCTCGTGTCGTTCACCCTCACCCCGATGATGTCGGCGCGCATGCTGCGCGCCGAGGACGGCGGCGGTCACGGCGACGGACGCGCGCGCTCGCGCGGCGGCTTCTACGGATGGCTCGACGCCGGCTACGCCTGGTCGCTCGCGCGTGCCATGCGCTGGCGGTGGGCGGTGGTGATGGTGAGCGTGCTGGTGCTCCTGGCCACGGTGCCGCTCTACCGGTGGGTGAAGCAGGAGTACATCCCGAGCAACGTGGACGAGTCGGAGTTCGAGGTGCTGGTGTTCGGTCCCGAGGGAATGAGCATCGCGGCCATGGATGAAGCGATGCGGGCCCTGCAGACCGAGGCCAAGCAGACGAAGGGCGTCGCCCTCACCCTCACCACGACGGGCGGCGGATTCCTCGCCCGCGTGAACCAGGGCAACATGTACGTCCGCACCGTCTCGCACACGGAGCGGACGTTCACCTTCGAGCGGCTGTGGGCGAGCGTGCTGCGCGGTGACCTCATGAGCGCGTTCCGGGACAACTACACGCAGCGCGACGTGATGCTCGCGTTGCGGGAACGGTTCCGGACGCTGAACGCCGCGGGGATCCGGACCCAGATCCGGAACATCGTCGGCTTCAACATCGGCGGCGGCTCCTTCGACGTCGACCTGGCTCTGCGCGGCCCTGAGCTCGACAAGCTCGTCGAATACGGCGAGGCGCTGAAGACCCGCGCCCGCGAGCTCGGGGGTCTCGTGGACATGGACACCACGCTTCAGCTCGACAAGCCCGAGCTGCGCGTGGTCATCGATCGGGCGCGCGCCGCCGACCTGCGTGTCGACACCGAGCAGATCGCCACCGCCTTGCGGCTCATGGTGGGCGGCGACGATCAGGTCTCGCGCTTCCGCGATCCGAGCGTCAACGACGACTACGACGTCGAGCTGCGGCTGATCGACCGCTATCGACGGAACCTCCAGACCATCTCGCATCTCTACGTCTCGCGGGCGTCGTTCACCGGCGCGCCCGCCGCCATCGGTCTGGCACCGGGCGGCCTCGTGCGCCTCGACAACCTCGTGAAAATCGAGCCGACCGCCTCTGCCTCGCGGATCGACCGCACGGACCGGCAGCGCGAGAACCGGGTCCGCGGCGGTGTGGCGCCGGGGTTCGGACAGGCCGACCGCATCGAGGCGTTGAAGGCCGAGGCCTCCAGGCTCGGCATGCCGCCCGCGTACTCGGTGGCGGTGACCGGCAAAGCGCGCGAGCTGGAAAAGACCTTCGTCGAGTTCCTCTGGGTCTTCGCGCTCTCGTTCGCGTTCATGTACATGATTCTGGCCTCGCAGTTCGAGAGCCTGATCCATCCGCTCACCATCCTGCTCTCGCTGCCACTGTCGGTGCCCTTCGCGATGCTGTCGCTCTGGTACACGGGCAACACGCTCAATCTCTACTCCGCGCTCGGCATCCTTGTGCTGTTCGGCGTCGTGAAGAAGAACGCCATCCTCCAGATCGACCACATGAACAACCTCCGGGCGCGCGGAATGGAGCGGCTGGCCGCCATCATGCAGGGCAACCGTGATCGGCTGCGCCCGATCTTGATGACGACGCTGGCCTTGGTGGCCGGCATGCTGCCGCTCTGGGTGGGCACTGGCCCGGGCGCCGAGGAGCGTCGTGCGATCGCGGTGGTCGTGATCGGTGGTCAGACGCTCTCGCTGCTGCTCACGCTGCTCATCACGCCGGTTGCGTACTCGCTCTTCGAGGACGCGGCCGCGGTCCTGAAGTGGGCGGCGCCCACACTGGCGCCGTGGCAGCGGCTCGCCCAGCGACGCGAGCGCCGCCTGGGGCGAGCTCGCCTGCGCCGTGCGGTCGCCGAGCGCCTCTCCGGCGCGAAGCCTCCGGCCGGCGGCGAATGAGCCACGGCGATGATCGGGCCCCGGCTCACGCGTGGAGTGGCGGTCCTGGCCGCCGTGCTCGGTCTCGTCGGGTGCGCCCTCGACGAGACGTCAGGGCAGAGGGCGCTCGAGTCGCACTCCCGGATTCAGCGGCCGCAGACGTCCGGACCCTTCGCCGCCATCCTCCTCGTCCCCGGCTGTCGAGGCGTCACACCGGCCCGCCTGCAGACCGCCACCGAGCTCGTCAGCCGAGGGTACCTCGTCGCGTTCGTGGATTACGTCGCCGCCCACGGCCGCGCGGGCCCGTGCGCCAGTGAAGTGAGCGCGGGCGACATCGCCCGCGACATCCGCGCCCTCAGCGCGCACGTTCGATCGCTCGCGGACGTGCGGGCGAGCGCGATCGGCGTGATCGGGTGGTCGCTGGGCGGGGCCGGCGTGCTGGCGAGCCTGGTCGGCGTGGAGTTCGATCGCCAGCCGCCATTCGATGCGGCGGTCGTGTTCTATCCCGTCTGTCGCGGCCTTCTGCCCTGGAAGACGAGCGTCCCGACGCTGCTACTGCTGGCGGGCCAGGACCAGATGGCGCCGCCCGCGGACTGCGAGGACGTCGTCCTCCGATCCGCCGGTCGCGTCCGGATTCAGACGTATGTCGACGCGAGACACGGGTTCGACACGCCGGATGATCTTCAGCCCGAGGCGGCGCGAGAGGCGTGGAGCGAGACGCTGCTGCACCTTCAGGCGCGTCTGCCCTGAGCCGGCGGCGCCGCTGACTACTTCACGGCGCCGGCGGTGAGGCCGGAAACGTAGTAGTCGAGGAAGAAGACGTAGAGGATCACGATCGGCACGGAGCCGAGGATGGCGCCGGCCATCAGCTCACCCCAGAAGTAGATGTCGCCTCGGATCAGCTCGCTGGTGACGCCGACGCTGGCGGTGATCTGGTCGGACGACGACGTGAATGTCAGCGCATAGATGAACTCGTTCCACGAGAGCGTGAAGGCGAAGAGGATCGCGCAGACGAGCCCGGGGATCGCGATCGGCAGGACGATACGCCAGAGCGCCTGCATGCGCGTGGCGCCGTCGACCATCGCGCATTCCTCGACCTCCTTGGGCACCGTCCGGAAGTACCCCATCAAGAGCCACGTGCAGAAGGGCACCAGAAAGGTCGGGTAGGTGACGATCAGCGCCCACTTGGAGTCGGCGAGCCCGAGCCAGTTGACGACCTGGGCCAGCGGCAGGAACAGCAGCGACGTCGGCACCAGGTACGTGACGAAGATGCCGGTGCCGAAGGCGTTCACGCCGCGAAACTTCAGCCGTGAGAGCGCGTAGGCGGCCACGGTGGCGATCACCACCGAGGCGGTGGTGGCGACCGCCGTCACCAGCAGGCTGTTCTTCGTCCAGGTGAGGAACTCCGTCTCGCCCAGGAGCTTCGTGTAGTGATCGAGCGTCGGCCCCTGCTTGATGATGAGCGGCACCGCGTAGCGGTCGTAGAGCTCCTTGTCCTGCTTCAGCGACGTCATCGTCATGTGGTAGAAGGGAAACAGCGCGAACAGCAGGAACGGCAACAGCAGCACGTGCATCAGGATCTTCGTCGAGCGTGCCCGCCGCGACATCAGTATGCCTGCTTTCGCACGAACCGGAGCTGCGCCCACACCACGAACACCAGCAGCGGAAAGAGGTAGAGCGACACGGCCGCGCCCTCGCCGATGCGCCCGCTCTCGAGCCCGATCATCCGCGAGTAGGTGGCGAAGAGGTGCGTTGAGTTGATCGGCCCGCCGTGGGTCAGGACGTAGACGATGTTGAAGTCGCTGAAGGTGAAGATCGTGGAGAACAGGACGACCACCGCCAGCACGGGCTTCAGCATGGGGAGCGTGACGTACCAGAAGCGGGACCACGGCCCCGCTCCGTCGGCCTGCGCCGCCTCGTACAGCTCCTTGGGAATCGCCACCAGGCCGGCCAGGATCGTGATGGCAAAGAACGGCAACCCCCGCCACACGTTGACGGTGATCACGGCTGCCATCGCGTAGTACTTCTGGCCGAGCCAGTTCGGGCCCGGCGGATCCATGATCCCGAGCGCGATGCCGGTCCAGTTCACCACGCTGTAGAGCGAGTTGAACATCCACCACCAGCCGAGCGTCGACAGCGCGGTCGGGATGACCCAGGGCAGCAGGACGGCGCCGCGGATGAGTCGCTTGAACCAGAGCTGCTGGCTCAGCAGGAGCGCCAGCGAGATGCCGAGCACCAGCTTGAAGGCCACCGAGATGCCGGTGAAGACGAAGGCGTTCTGGAAGGTCTGGCGGAAGGCGTCGCTGTCCCAGAGCCGGATGAAGTTGGTGACGCCGATGAACTCGCTCGGACGCCCGATGAACGAGTTCGACAGCGAGAAGTAGAGCGCCATCACGAACGGATAGGCGACGAGCAGCAGCAGGAGCACGAGGGCGGGCGTGATGAACAGGGGACCGAGGATCCGCTCGCGGTCGAGCACCTCGCGCACGCGCGTCCGCCACGGTAGACGCGCGCGCGCGGCACGCGCAGGAAGAGTGCCGATGGCCACGGTGGACCTATCCGGCCATGATCTTTTTCATCTCGGTCTCGGCCCAGCCGATCGCGTCCTTGGTCGCGGTGCCGGTGACGGCCTTCGCGATCATGTTCGGCAAGATGTAGGCGTTCGTGATGAGCTGGACCTTGTCCGACGGCGGCGCCGGCCAGCCGTACGTGTGGTACTGCACACCTTCGCCCTTGAGGGCCGCGTACTTCGGATCGGACCTGAGCACGGGATGATCCTGCAGCTTCTCGAACACGGGCAGGTTGAAGGCATCGCCCGACATGATGTACTCGTCGTACGTCTCGCGCTTCCCGAGGAGGTAGCGGATCCACTCCTTCGCCGGCTCGATGTTCTTCGAGAACTTCCAGATGCCGATGTGCCGTGGCGTGTCGGTCTCGAAGCGGCCCGCGGGGCCGCCCAGGCTGCGATGATGATTGATGCCGTCGGCGGTGACGAGCTTGCGCTGCTTGGCCACGATGTAGGCGCTGACGGGATTGTGGATCCAGCCAGCCTTGCCCTGCTGGATGGACTCGTTGTTGCTCGCGTCCGACCAGGACAGGACCTCGGGCTCCATGCAGTCACGGAACATCTTCTTGTACCACTCGATCGCCTGGGCCGTGGCCGGGGAGTTGATGCGAACCGTCTTGCCGTCCTTGTCGACCTCCATGCCGCCGAAGGACCACAGCACGGGCCCGGCGGTGGAGATGGAGTCGTAGTTCTGCGCGATGGGAATCCCCACCGGGTTCCCCATCTTCTTCAGCTCCTTGCCCACCGTGTAGAGATCGTCCCAGGTGTCGGGCACCTTGAGGCTGGCCTTCTTGAAGAGATCTTCACGGTAGGTCGCCACGAACATCCCGTGGTACTGCGGGACCGCGCGCCACACGCCGTGCACGTGTGCGCCCTCGTACGCCGAGGAAATCGCCTTGCCGTACTTCTTCTCGAGCTCGCTGACGACGTCGGAGACGTCGACGAGCTGCGGCTCGTAGAGCCACGGGAAGTGCATGCGCATCTCGACGAGGTCGTGGCCGGCCTGCGTCTGGACCTCGGAGGCGTACTTGGCCTGCTGCGGCCCCATGTGCGAGATGTGATCGATCTTCAGCTTGATGCCGGTGTCCTTCGTGAAGCGGGCGCCGATCTCGGAGAGCTTCTTGTCGGAGGCCGGTGCGAAGTTGTTCCAGCACAGGTACGAGATTTCCCGTGTCTGGCCGATGGCCGGCGCGATGCGGGTGGTGATGATTCCGGCCAGCCCGGCACCGGTCGTGGCGACGAAATCACGTCGAGACAGCGGCATGTAAAGCCTCCTCGCGCTCGAGGCGCGTGCGTTGGAACGGAGCGAGCGACGGTCGATGTGCGCGGAGAATAGGACCGGGGGCGCGACCTGTCAAGAAGCCTGCGGCCGTCTTGCTACTGCTACATAAAAATGTCGTGGGGTAACTGCTCCGTGAAAATGTCATCCCCCCATGGAGACATTCACGATGAGCAGGAAGGAGTTGCCCCGGGCGGGTTTGGTGACGGCGGCGCTGGCCGGACGAATCAGCAATCGGGAAGGGGCCGCCGCCCTGCGGATGTCCGCGCGGCAGTTTCAGCGGCTCAAGGAGCGCTTTCGTGAAGGCGGGGCCGAGGCGCTGCGCCATCGGGGGCGGGGGCGGTTGTCGCACCGCCGGCTGCCGGCCGACACGGCCGTCGAAGTGCAAGCGCTCTTGAGCGACCGCTACAAGGGCTTCAACGACACCCATGCCACCGAGAAACTCCGGGAGATCGAGAAGATTGCGATCTCACGGGAATCGGTGCGCCGGCTGCGCCGCGCGCTGGGGCTGCCGGCGGTGCATCGGCGCCGGCCGGCGCAGCATCGGAGTCGGCGGCCGCGCGAGCAGGCCGCGGGGCAGCTCGTCCAGGTCGACGGCAGCCCCTTCGACTGGCTCGAGGGGCGCGGCCCGGCGATGACGTTGCTGGGCGCCATCGATGATGCGACGTCCCAGGTCGTCGCGCTGCACTTCCGCCCCACCGAAGACTTGCATGGCTACGCGACGGTCCTGCGCCAGATGTTTACGACCGTCGGGCTGCCGGTGGCCCTCTATGGGGACCGCATCAATATCCTCGTCCGCAACGACGGCCACTGGACGCTGGAGGAACAGCTGGCCGGGACGCAAGCGCCGACGCACCTCGGCCGCGTGCTCCAAGAGCTCGGGATCGGCTACGTGCAAGCGCGCTCCCCGCAGGGCAAGGGACGCGTGGAGCGCCTCTGGCATACGCTGCAGGATCGGCTCGTGAGCGAACTGCGCTTGCGCGGCATCGCGACCCTGCAAGCGGCTAACGCGTTTCTGCCGGAGTTCATCGCCGACTTCAATCGCCGCTTTGCCCGAGCCGCGGCCGCCGCCCCCATGTGGCGCCGCCCACCGCGGGATCTCGACCTGGTGCTGAGCTGTCGCTATCACCGCGTCGTCGCGCGCGACAACACCCTGCGCCTCGGCCCGCGCCTCGTACAGATTCCGCGGGGGCCGCACGGCCGCAGCTACGCCCGCCGCCGTGTAGAAGTCCGCGAGTTACTCGATGGCCGCATCGTGGTGCTGGCCGAGGCGACGGTGATCGCCACGATGCCCGCTTCGCGTGGTGACTTCACCCTCGTCGCGCGGCGCTCGCCGAACAAGGACCGCCGCCGCGTCCGCGTGCCGCGGCCACTACCGGCCTCCGCCGCGCTTCGTCGCCTCGCCGAGGTCTTCCCCACACCGGCACCGCGACATCCGTGGCGTCGCCCTTACAACCCCTTTTTGGCCGCGCGGGCCGCCTCCCGCCAGGACCGGGGATGACATTTTCACGTTGCAGTACCCACGACATTTCTATTGACCAGCGACAGAAGCCTGCGGCCGTCTGCGGCCGTCTGCTACTGCGGCCGTCGTGCCGTTGCGACCAGCGCGCGGAGCGGCGCGCGCAACGGCTGATCGCCGAGCTCGCGCGCGAGGCGCGTGGCCACGGCGGCCTGGATCTCGGGCAGCGCCTCCGGCCGACGCTGCATGATCTCGGCGAAGATCGGGTTGCCCTGGATCAAGCCGATGGCCGCGTCCGCCGCCGAGCCGCTGCGGCCGTCCTTGGCGACGCGCTCCACGCGAATGCTGTCGAAGCCGGCATCGTGCAGAAGCCCTTCGATCGTCGGCACGTCGTGATAGCTGCACGGCACCGTGTAGAAGGTCGGCGGATTCGTCGGAAAAAATCCGGCGACCGTCTCGTGGGTGATGCGCTGCACCGGGTTCACGTCGAGTGAATCCCAGACGTTGAAGATGTAGAGACCGCCCGGCCGCAGCACACGCAGCGCTTCTCGCGCGCCGGCCGCCTTGTCCGAGAAGAACATCATGCCGAACTGGCAGACGACGGTGTCGAAGGAGCGCGTCTCGAATGGCAGGCTGGTGCCGTCGGCGTGGCGCCAGGTGGCGTCGCCACGGCGAGGCAGCCCCTTGCGCGCGTGCGCGAACATCGCCTCGTTCACGTCGGTGGCGATGATGGTCCCGCGGCCGGCCAGCTTGTCGACGAGACGGCGCGTGACGATGCCGGTGCCACAGGCGACCTCGAGAATCCGTGTGCCGTCGTGCATCGACAGCCGCCCGACCAGGTCCTCGGCGTACGGCTCGAACAAGAGCGCCGCCAGGTAGCGGTCGTAGTGCTCCGGGATCTTGCCCGTGAAGGCGCTCGTCACGTCGGCCATGGTGTCCTCTCAGTCCTTCGGCCGCCAGCTCTTGAAGCGGTCGCGGAGGACCTTCTTGTCGAACTTGCCGACACTGGTCTTCGGCACCGCCTCGATCAGGACCACCTCCTCCGGCAGCGCCCACCGCGCGAGCTTCGGGCGCAGGAACTCCACGATCTCGGCCGGCGTCACGTGCTCTCCCGGCTTCGGCACCACGCACGCGAGCGGCCGCTCCACCCACTTCGGATGTGGCACGGCGATGACGGCCGCCTCCAGGACCTTCGGATGTCCCATGATCATCGTCTCCACGTCAATGGACGAGATCCATTCGCCGCCGGACTTGATGAGGTCCTTTGTTCGATCGGTGATCTGCACGTAGCCCTCGGGGTCGATCGACGCCACGTCGCCGGTTCGGAACCAGCCGTCGGCGGTGAACCGCTCGGCCGACTCGGGATTGTCGTAATAGCCCGCGGTCACCCACGGCCCGCGCACCTGGATCTCACCGACGCTGACGCCGTCCCACGGCTGCTCCACGCCATCGTCGTTCACGATCCGGATGTCGACGCACGCCGAGACGTACCCTTGCTTGGCGCGAATGGCGAAGCGGTCCTCATCGGGCAGCGACTCCATGTAGGACTTCAGCCGCCCCACCGTGCCGAGCGGCGTCATCTCCGTCATGCCCCACGCATGCCACATGGTGGCCCCGTACTTCTTCTCGAACTTCTCGATGAGCGTCCGCGGCGCCGCCGAGCCACCGATGGGGATGCAGCGGATCGAGGAAATGTCCCACTGCGGCTCGCGCTCGAGGATGTTGTCGATGGCGATCCACACCGTCGGTACCGCGCCCACGAAGGTGACGCGCTCGTTGTGGACGATCTCGATGATGTCCCGTGGCTGAGGATTCGGACCGCCGAAGATCTGGGTGGAGCCGTTCAGCACGCCCGCGAACGGCACGCACCAGGCGTTGGCGTGGAACATCGGCACGATGTGCAGGATCACGTCGCTCTCGGAGACGGCCAGCAGGTCCTTGAGCGACGAGCCGAGCGAGTGCAGGAAGATCGCGCGATGGGTGTAGACGACGCCCTTCGGGTGGCCGGTCGTCCCCGAGGTGTAGCACATGCCGGCGGCGTCGAACTCGGACAGTGTCGGCCACGTCTCGAGCGGCTGGGCATCGGCCAGCAGCGCCTCGTAATCGAGCGCGCCCTTCGGAATCTCGGCGCCGGGCGTGTCGCGCATCACGATGACGTGCTCGACAGTCTTGAGATCCTTGCGGATCGGCTCGAGGGTCGGCCAGCACGAGGCGTCGACGATGAGGACCTTGTCCCCGGCGTGATTGACGATGTAGGTGATGTCGGCGGCGGAGAGCCTGATGTTGACCGTGTGCAGCACGGCGCCCATGCACGGCGCGGCGAAGTAGACCTCGAGGTGCCGGTGCGAGTTCCACGCGAACGTTCCGACGCGATCGCCCTTGCGTACGCCGAGCGCCCGTAGCGCCGCCGCCAGCCGCGTGGTGCGCTCGGCCCAGCGTCCGTAGTCGAGCCATTCGAGGCCGACGCCCGGCACGCGCGTGGCCAGCCGCTTCTTCGGAAAGATGCGGCGCGTCCGCCCGAAGAAGTGCGTGAGCGTGAGCGGGTAATTCATCATGAGGTTGTCGAGCTGCGGGCTCATCTCATCGGCCTCCCAGATCCTCGGACGTCGCGCAGCGGAATCCCACGTGATGGTGGCCGGCCGCCGCGCCCCGGCGATCGTACGAGCGGCGCGCGGTGACGCTCAGCGTCCCCGCCGCGTCGTCGTGACTGCTGCCCCGGACGACGACGCGGCCGCTGCCCGTGAAGGACTCCCGGCCGTCGTCGTGTCGATAAGGGTACGGCTTCAGCCGCGTTGCCGTCCACTCTCTCAGGTTGCCGAGCATGTCGTGCACATCGTGGGGGCTGGCGCCCTCGGGGCGGGCGTCGGTCGGCTCGGTGGCGTTGTACGCGCGCTCGAACACCGCCCGCGCCGGCGTCGGCGGCGCGTCGCCCCACGGGTAGCGCCGGCGATCCGCGCCGCGCGCGGCTTTTTCCCATTCGGCTTCGGTCGGCAGGCGCCGACCTCGCCATGCGCAGTAGTCGCGGGCCCCGAACCATGAAACCTCGACGGCGGGATGACGTTCGTAGCCGGGATCGGCGAGCCATGCCGAGTGCTGCTCGGCCGCCGGCCGGAGGCGGATTCTCGCGTCGGCATCGTCGGCGTCGTAACGCCGCTCGCCATCTGCGCTCGTGATCCCGCGCGCGTTGAGGAATGCGGCGAACTCCGTATTGGTGACCTTGTGTCGCTCGATCCAGAAGTCGCGCACGTACACGCGGTGCAGGGGCGCTTCCTCGGGCTCACCGTTGTCGCGTCCCATCCAGAACGCCCCGGCCTGGACGAGCATGATCCCGTCGGCCGCTGCGGACGAGGCGCTGGCGGCGAGCATCACGACTGCGGCGACCACCGGTCGAACCATCGTGCAGGTTCTACCATGAGCTCGAATATGAACCGCCGCCAGGCCGTCTCATCGGCAGGGAGGATGAGAGCGATGACGAACCCGTGGAAGATGGCGACGATCGGACTTGCCCTTGCCGGTGTGACGGCTGTCAGCACCGGTCTCACGACGGCCTGGATGCTGCGCCCGACGGCGTCCGCGCAGGCCGAGACGCCGGCCGCGACCGCCGCCACGCGGGCCGTCGCGCACTACGCCCAAGCGCCTGCGGCGCCGGCCGCCGCCCGCGCGACGACGCCGCGCGTGACCCCCGTCGCCTCCACGGCCGTCCCCGCCGATTGCTCCAGCGGCGGGGATCGCGCGCTCCGGATTGCCAAGCCCGGCGCGCTCGGCGCACTGCTCGGCGCAGGCCTTGGCGCTGCCGGCGGCGCGATCGCCGATGGTGGAAAGGCGGCGGGCAAGGGCGCGCTCATCGGCGGGATCGCCGGCGCTGCCCTCGGCACCGGCTACGGCGCCTACAAGACGAAGAACGAGTGCGGCACGATCTTCGGCGACGGCACGGGCGCTGCGGCCGCCATGCCCGGCACGCTGCCCGCCATGCAGGTGAGCGCCCGGTAGCACTCAGCGGGAAGCAGCGTCGCAGAGGAGCGGCCCGGCGAAGCCGGGCCGCTCCGAACGTGTGGGGGTATGGGGGCCATGTCGAGGCCCCCATCTGATAGTCTGTCCGCGATGCGCTCACGCTGGAAGGACGCCGAGGCCGCGCACCTCGACGGTGTCGACCTCCTCGTCTACGCTTCGCGGCTCATCGGCGCCGAGACGTCGCTCGTGGTATGGGGCGGCGGCAACACGTCGCTCAAGACGTCGGAACGCGATCACCGCGGACGCGAGGTCGGGGTCCTGCGCGTCAAGGGCAGCGGCTCCGATCTGAAATCAGTGCAGCGCAAGGACTTCCCCGGTGTGCGGATGGATGACATCCGCGCGTTGCTCGACCGGCAGGACATGGGCGATCAGGAGATGGTGGCATACCTCGCCCACGGCCTGATGGATCCCGGCGGCGTCCGGCCGTCCATCGAAACGCTGTTGCACGGCTTCGTCGACGCGCAGGCCGTCGTCCACACGCATGCCGACGCCATCGTCTCGCTCACGAATAACGACCGGCCGCGCGAAGTGCTCACCTCCGTCTACGGCAAGGACGTCATCGCGCTCGAGTACCGGCGGCCGGGATTCCGGATCTCGCGCGAGGTCGCTGACGCCATCACGGCCGAGCCGCAGGCCCGTGCGCTGATCCTCGAGCGCCACGGGACCATTTGCTGGGGCGCGACCATTCGCGAGGCGTACGACTCGACGCTCGAGCTGATCACGCGCGCCGAGGAGGCGATTGCCGAGCGCAAGCGTGGTCGCCGCGTGTTCGGTGGGCCGCGCGTCGATGCGCTGCCGCCGGCGTCGCGACGGGCGGCGGCGCTGGCCGTGGCGCCGCGGCTTCGCGGCCGGCTCGGTCGCAGCAAGCGGGTGGTCCTGGGGTTCGACGACTCGGCGTCCGTACAGGAGTTCGTCTCGTCCGTCGATGCGCCGGCGCTGTCGCAGGTGGGCCCGGCCACGCCGGACCACACGATCTACACGAAGCGATTGCCATGCTTCGTCGATCTCGGGCGCTCCACCGACGACCCGCTTGCGATCTGGGATGCCATCGACGCCTCGGTCGAGCGGTTCGTCACCGACTACACGGCATACTTCGAGGCGCACAAGTTCGCCGGCGCCGTGCTCACGGATCCGCTGCCGCGGGTGGTGCTGGTGCCGGGCCTCGGCATGTTCACGGCCGGCCGGGACCGGCGGACGGCCGGAATCGTCGACGACATCTATCACCACACGATCGACGTCATCGGCAACGCGTCGGCGTTCGGACGCTACGTCTCGCTCACGGCGCGCGATGCGTTCGACGTCGAGTACTGGCCGCTCGAGCTCTACAAGCTGACGCTCGCCCCGCCGGAGAAGGAGCTGGCCCGCCGGATCGCCCTGATCACCGGCGGTGGCTCCGGGATCGGGCGTGCGGTGGCGCGGCGGCTCGCGGCCGAGGGCGCGCACGTCGTCATCGGCGACGTCGACGAGGCGGGCGCCAGGAAGACCGCCGACGAGGTCGTCGCCGCCGTCGGCGGCGCACGCGCGCTCGGTCTCCGCATGGACGTGACGAGCGAGGCCTCCGTGCGGGCTGCCTTCGAGGAGACGGTGCTGACCTACGGCGGCCTCGACATCCTCGTGTCCAACGCGGGGATGGCGCACTCGGCGCCGGTGCACCGCATGGCGCTCGGCGACTGGGAGCGTTCCTTCGCGGTCAACGCGACCGGCCACTTCGTCGTGGCGCGCGAGGCGATGCGGATCCTCATTCCGCAGGGGCTCGGCGGCGCGCTCGTCTTCGTGGCCACCAAGAACGTAATGTCGCCGGGCAAGGACTTCGCCGCGTACTCCGCGGCCAAGGCGGCGGAGGCGCAGCTGGCGAAAGTGCTCGCTCTCGAGGGCGCGCCGCATGGCATCCGCTCGAACATCGTCAACCCGGACGCCGTGTTCCAGGACTCGAAGCTCTGGTCCGACGACGTGCGTCGTGAGCGTGCGGCCGCGCAGGGCATCGCCGTCGAGCAGCTCGAGGACTTCTATCGCCAGCGGAATCTGCTCGGCGCGCGCATCCTGCCCGAGGATGTCGCGGAGGCCGTGCTCTTCCTCGCCTCCGATCGCTCGGCGAAGACCACCGGCTGCACGCTCACCGTGGACGGCGGCGTGAAGGACGCGTTTCCGCGATGAAGCGCCGCGCATCTCGGGCGGGCCGTCCGCGGGTCGACCCGGCCTCGGAGCCGTCGCTACCATGAGGTTCGGGGCGCAGCTCGGCGGCATCCATCCGCCCGCCCAGCAGTTCGAGCTGGCGCGGCGCGTGGAGGAGCTCGGGTACGAGTCGGTGTGGACCGGCGATCACGTGTCGTTTCACAATCCGCTCTACGAATCGCTCACGCTGCTCGCGACCTACGCGTCGATCACGCGCCGCGTGCGTCTCGGCACCGCGGTGTACCTGCTCGCGTTGCGGCCGGCCGCCATCGCGGCCAAGATCACGTCCACGCTCGACGTGCTGTCGGAAGGCCGGCTGATCTTCGGCGTGGGCGTCGGTGGCGAGAATCCGAAAGAGTTCGAGCTGTGCGGCGTCCCGCACGGCGAGCGCGGCGCGCGCGTCAGCGAGGGCATCGACGCCGTGCGCACGCTCTGGCGCGACACACCGGCCACGTTCGAGGGCCGCTTCACGCGCTTCCGGGCCGTCTCGATCGATCCGAAGCCCGTGCAGCGGCCGGGGCCACCCATCTGGATCGGCGGTCGCTCCGATGCCGCGCTCGCGCGCGCCGGCCGGCAGGGCGATGGCTGGGTGTCCTACGTCGTGCAGCCGGAGCGCTATGCGCAGAGCCTCGACAAGATCCGCAGCGCCGCGCACGCGGCCGGCCGGACGCTCGACCATTTCGCGGCGGCGCACCTGGCCTTCATCACCGTCGGTCGCGACTACGAGACGGCGAAGGCGGAGTGGGTGACGTTCTTGACGAAGCGCTATGCGCAGGATTTCGAGCCGCTCGCGAAGAAATACGGAATCATCGGCACCCCGGAGCAATGCGCCGAGCAGCTCGACAAGTTCCGCGCGGCCGGCTGCAACTACGTCATCGCGAACGCGATCGGCGAGCCGGGGCGCGAGCGGGAGCAGCTCGAGCGCATCGCCACCGATATCATCCCGCGCTTTCGCTGAACGCGATGTCCGATCTGACCGGAGGGCAGCTGGTCGCGCGCGTGCTGAAGCAGGCGGGCGTGGGCCACGTGTTCACCCTCTGTGGCGGCCACCTTCTGCCGATCTACGACGGCTGCCTCGACGAGAAGATCGCCGTCATCGATGTGCGGCACGAGCAGGCGGCCGCCCACGCCGCCGACGCGTACGCGCGGCTGACGCGGAACGTCGGCGTGGCCATGGTTGCGCCCGGACCGGGCGTGACCGATGCCGTGACCGGCGTCGCCAATGCATACGCGGCGCGGAGCCCGATGGTGCTCATCGGTGGCGCGGCGCCGCTCGGCCTGCGCGGGCTCGGCGCCCTGCAGGAGATGGAGCAGGTCGCGCTGCTGCGCCCGATCACGAAGGGCTCGTTCACGGTGGCGGAGACGCGGCAGATCCCCGAGGTCCTCACGACGGCGATTCGCACAGCCCTCTCCGGACGTCCGGGGCCCGTCTTCGTCGAGGTTCCCGTCGATCTGCTGCTCGCGACGATCGAGGATCGCCTGGCGCCGATTCCGACCCGCTATGTCCATCGCCCGCGTCCCGGCGCCGATGGCGTCGCGCTCGCCGCCTTCGAGCGCCTGCTCGCCGCCGCGGAACGGCCGGTGCTGATCGCCGGCGGCGGTGTGTACTGGGACGACGCCGCCGACGCGCTCGCTGCCTTCGCCGAACGCTCGGGCATGCCGGTGTTCATGAACGGCGCCGGGCGTGGCTCGCTGCCCACCGCGCATCCGAGCGCCTTCGCCCAGGCGCGTGGGATGGCGCTCGGCGGCGCCGACCTCGTGCTCGTCCTGGGCGCCCCGCTCGATTTCCGACTCGGCTACGGTCGCCCCCCGACGTTCGCCGAGCACGCGCGGGTGGTGATGATCGACTGCGATGCCGCCGAGCTCGGACGCAATCGCCCGCTCGAGCTCGCGCTCGTGGGCGACATCGGCGTCGTCTTGCGGCAGGCACTCGAAGTCGTGCCGCGCACGATGCGCGCGCGCGTTGCGCCCTGGCTCGCGTCCGTGCGCGCCAAGGAAACGGACAGTCGCGCGAAGCTCGAGCATTTCTGCGCCTCGGAAGAGACGCCGATCTCGCACTACCGCCTGGCCGCGGAGATCGCGCGGGTGGTCGGACCCGACACGACGGTCGTCGGCGACGGTGGCGACGTCGTGGGCTGCGCCTCGCGCATCGTGCCGCTCTATCGGCCGGGACAGTGGCTCGATCCCGGTCCGCTCGGCTGCCTCGGCGTGGGACCGTCCTTCGCGCTGACGGCGAAGCTGTTGCGCCCCGAGCAGCGGGTCGTCCTCATCGCCGGTGATGGCGCGCTCGGCCTGAATGGCATGGAGCTCGAGACCGCCGTGCGCTTCAAGCTGCCGATGGTGTGCGTGGTGGGCAACGACGGCGGCTGGGGACAGATCCGCAATCCTCAGCTGTCGTTCTACGGCGAGGCCCGCGCGGTGGCGACCTCGCTGCCGGCCACGCGCTTCGATCTCCTGGCCGAGGCGCTCGGTGCGCGTGGCGTGCTGGTGCGCGAGCCGCGCGACATCCGGCCGGCGCTCGACAAGGCGCTCGACTCGGACGAAGTCTGGTGCATCAACGTCCTCCTCGATCCGGCGGCCTACCGGAAGACGGGGACGGTGTCGATGGCGATCTGAGCTGAGAGTCACCGTTCTCTGTCCGCATCTGCGCATCGCCGGTGGCGTGCGCGCGATCCTGACCTACGCCGATCGCCTTGCAGCTCGGGGGCATGCCGTCACCGTGGTCGTGCCCGCGCGCAGTCGCTGGCGCGCGGCGTGGCGCGCGCTCACCCGCGCGGGACCCGAGTGGATCGCGGCCTTTCGCGCGCGCGTCGCATGGGTACCCCACTGGGATGCCGCCGCCCTGCCGGACGCCGACGTCGTGCTCGCCACCGCGTGGCAGTCGGCGCCGCTCGCGGCCGCGGCGCCCCCGCGCTGCGGGGCGGGGTTCTACCTCGTCCAGCACTACGAGAGCCTCTATCATGGCGCCGCCGCGGCGGTGGACGCGACGTATCGACTGCCGCTCCACAAGATCGTGATCTCGACGTGGCTGGCCGATGTCATGCGCGAGCGCTTCGCCAGCACGGCCGAGGTGATCGTCACTCCGGTCGACCGCGAGCTCTTCCACCGGGTCGACGTGGAGGTGCCACCGCCGCGGCCGCGCGTGCTCATGCTCCATCACGAGTACGCGTGGAAGGGCGTGGCCGACGGCCTCGAGGCGGTGGCGCGAACGCGCCGGCACGTGCGTACGCTGCGGCTCGTCGGCTTCGGCGTCAAGCGCCCGCGCTTTCCACTGCCGTACGACGAGTTCCACGAGAACCCACCGCAGCGACGTCTGGCCGCGCTCTACAGCGGCAGCGATATCTATCTCTGCCCATCCTGGGACGAGGGCCTCGGCATGCCGCCCATGGAAGCCATGGCATGCGGCGCCGCCCTCGTCACCTACGACAACGGCGGATGTCGCGACTACGCGCGCGACGGTGAGACGGCGCTCGTCGCACGGCGTCGCGACGTCGACGACCTCGCCGAGAAGCTCGAGCGCGTTGCCACCGACGAGGCGCTGCGATCGCGGCTGGCCGCGGCCGGCCGCGCGCTCGTCACCACCGCCTTCGACTGGGAGGACGCGGTCACGCGACTCGAAACACTGTTCGCGGCGGAGGCCGCTCGCCGGCGCTGAGCGCGGCAAAACCGCGTGCTAGAATTCGAAAAACATGCCGATCTACGAGTACGAGTGTCACGACTGCCGCCGGCGCGTGAGCCTTCTCGTTCGCAGCATCGCCGCCGCCGAGCCGCCGGCGTGTCCACGCTGCGGCGGCCACCGCCTCACGCGACTGATGTCCCGGTTCTCGACGGTGAAATCGGAAGAGGCGCGGCTCGAGTCGCTCGCCAGCGACGGCAGCTTCGGCGACCTGGACGAGAACGACCCGGCAAGCGTCGCGCGCTTCATGAAGAAGATGGGCAAGGAACTCGGCGACGACCTCGGCGACGACTTCGACTCCGCCGTCGACGAGGCGATGGCCGAAGGCGAGGGCGGCGCGGGGGAGGCCGACGCGGAATCCCTCGAGCCGTCCGGCCCGTCTGACGACCTGTGAAGGTCGAGACCGCCGACCACCTCCAGTCCGTTGGACGCGAGGCCTGGGACGCTCTCCACGCTGCGTCCCGCGGGCGCTCGCCCTTTCTCTCGTGGACCTGGCAGCAGCACTGGACCGACGCGTTCGCGGCCGGCCGGCGCCTCGACATCCGCCGCGTGACGGACGACGACGGCGGGTTGATCGCCGTGCTGCCGCTCTACGAGGTCGAGCCCGGCAGCCTCGAGCTGATCGGGGGAGCGGACGTCTCGGACTACCTCGATCTCCTCGCCCTCGCCGGCCACGAGAACGACGCATGGGCAGCACTGCTGTCGGCGCGCGCCGCCGAGCGCGACCGGTGGATCCTCCACGCGGTGCCCGAGGACTCGCCCACGCTGCGCGCGGTGCCGGCCGCGGCGGGCTCATGTAGCCTGACCGCGATCATCGAGCGGGAGGAGCGCTGTCCCGTGCTCGCGTTGCCCTCCTCCTGGGACGCCTACCTCGCCTCGCTGTCCGGCAAGCATCGCCACGAGCTGACCCGCAAGATTCGCCGCTTCGAGCGTGAAGTTCCCGACGGCCGCGTCGTGTCGGTGCACACGGCGGCCGACGTCGGCGCGCGCCTCGGCGATTTCCTCACGCTGCACCGCGCGTCCCGCGCCGGCAAGGCCAAGTTCATGGACGCGCGCATGGAGACGTTCTTCCGCGCCGCCATCCCGGCGCTGGCCGCGCGCGATGGCGTCCGACTCTGGTTGCTCGAGGCCGGCGGCGAGCCCGTCGCCTCGTTCATCTGCCTGGAGTGGGACGACACGGTGGGCCTCTACAACTCCGGCTTCGCGCCCGGCCGCGCCGCGCTGTCGCCGGGTCTCGTGCTTCTCTCACACGTCATCCGCGACGCCATCCACCGCGGCCGCCCGCGCTTCGATTTCCTCCGCGGCGAGGAGCGCTACAAGCTCGACTTCGAGCCCAAACTCGAAGACGTCTTCCGCGTAGAGATCGCCCACGGAGCCACGAGTGCCTAGAACAGGCCACCTGCGGTTCGAGTGGGACGCCGCGCCGTCGCTACAAATAGCGCCACGAGTGCCTAGAACAGGCCACCTGCGGTTCGAGCAGGACGGCGCGCCGTCGCTACAACAGGCGCGACCATGAGCCTGCGCGTCGCGATGCTGAGCGTGCACACGTGCCCGCTTGCCGCCCTCGGCGGCAAGGAGACGGGCGGCATGAACGTCTACGTCCGCGAGCTCGCGCGCGAGCTGTCGCGCATGGGCGTCGCCGCCGACGTCTTCACCCGCTCGCAGAATGCCAGCATTCCGCGGGTCGTCGCGCTCGCGGACCGCGCGCGAGTCATCCATGTCCCGGCGGGGCCCGAGGCACCGATGCCGCGCGAGTCGATTCACGCGCATCTCGAGCAGTTCGTGGCCGGTGTGGACGCATGGCGCGACACGGCGGGCGTCGACTATGACCTCGTGCACGGCCACTACTGGCTGTCGGGCGTGGTCGGCCTCACGCTGCGCGAGCGGTGGCGCGTGCCGCTCGTCCAGATGTTCCACACGCTGGGGCGGCTCAAGAACGGCGCCGGGCTCGTCGCCGAGCACGAGCCCGCGCTGCGGATCGCCGAGGAGCACGCCATCGTGGCCGGCGCCGATCGCCTCGTGGCCGCGAACATCATCGAGCGCGGTCACCTGGTTGCGCACTACGACGCCGATCCCGGGAAGATCGCCGTCATCCCGTGTGGCGTCGACACCGCGCTCTTCGCCCCCGGCGATGCGGACGCGGCGCGCGCGGCCCTCGGCCTCGGCGGCGGTCCGCTGCTGCTCTACGTGGGCCGCATTGCGCCGATCAAGGGCCTGGAGACGCTGCTCGACGCCCTCGGATGTCTGCGCGGCGAGGGCCATTCCGCGCGGCTCGTGGTGGTCGGCGGTGACACGGACGAGCGTCGTGACGGCCATGAGGTCGAGCTCCGGCGGCGGGCGGCGCGCCTGGGTCTCGGCGACGCCGTCACGTTCGTGGGCGCGCAGCCGCAGGAGCGCCTGCGGCAGTATTACGTCGCGGCCGACGTGACGGTCTTGCCGTCCTACTACGAGTCGTTCGGCATGGTGGCCCTGGAGGCCATGGCCTGCGGCAGCGCCGTGGTCGCCTCGCGCGTCGGCGGGTTGCAGACGACCGTTCGCGACGGCATCACCGGCCTGCTCGTCTCCGAAGGCGATCCATGCGCGCTCGCGGCGACGATCGCGCGCGTGCTCGACGACCATGCGCTGCGCTGGCGCCTCGGTCGTGAGGGGGTACGCTGGGCGGCCGGCCACCGCTGGCCGTGCGTCGCCGAAGCCGTCTGTCGTGAGTACGCCTCGCTCGTCGACGACGCTCAAGAGCATCTCGCCGTGGCTCGCTGCGTCTGATCCGTTCGCGCGCCGGCGCTGGCGGCGCGCGTGTCCGGGCGCCGCGTTGCCCCCGTGCTATAGTGCGCCCTCATCGTGGCGCACCTACTGGAAGTCGTTGACCTGCAGACTCATTTCCGGACACGGAGCGGCGTCGTCCGGGCCGTCGACTGTGTCTCCTGGGACATCGCGGAGGGCGAGACGGTGGCCCTCGTGGGCGAGTCGGGCTGCGGCAAATCCGTCTCCGCGCTGAGCGTGATGCGCCTCGTGGCACCGCCGGCCGGTCAGATCGTGGGCGGCCGAATTCTCTTCAAGGGCCGCAACCTGTTGACCCTGGACGAGGAGGCGATGCGGCGCGTCCGCGGGCGAGAGATCGCCATGATCTTCCAGGAGCCGATGACGTCGCTCAACCCCGTGCTCACCATCGGCCGTCAGCTCACGGAGGGCCTGGAGACGCACCTGGGGATGTCGAAGCCGGCGGCACGAGCGCGCGCCGTGGAGCTTCTGGGGATGGTCGGCATTCCGGACCCGGAGCGGCGATTGAGCCAGTATCCGCACCAGTTCAGCGGTGGGATGCGCCAGCGCATGATGATCGCGATGGCGCTCTCGTGCTCGCCCGCGCTCATCCTCGCCGACGAGCCGACGACGGCGCTCGACGTCACCATCCAGGCGCAGATTCTCGAGCTGATGCGTGACCTGTCGCGACGGCTCGGCGTCGCCATGCTGATCATCACGCACAACCTTGGGGTCGTCGCGCGCTATGCCGACCGCGTCAACGTCATGTACGCGGGGCGTATCGTGGAGCGGGGGACCGCGCGGGAGCTCTACGCGAACCCGCGCCATCCGTACACGCTCGGCCTGCTGCGCTCGGTGCCGCGTCTGGACGAGCCGCGGCGGGCGCGCCTTGCGCCCATCGAAGGCCAGCCGCCAGATCTCAGTCGCCTTCCGCAGGGCTGCCCGTTCTCGCCGCGCTGCGCATTCCGGGTGGAGCGGTGCGAGCACGACATGCCGCCACTCGCAACCGTCGGCGCGGGCGATCACGTGGCGGCGTGCTGGGAGTCCGATCGGCTCGCGCGAGTGGCGGTGAGCGAGGCGCGGGTGTCTCCGTGAGCGAGGTTCTCCTCGAGGTCCGCCACCTGGTCAAGCACTTCACCGCTCGCGGCGGGTTATTCGGCGGCAGCGCGGGAATCGTGCGGGCTGTCGACGGCGTGAGCTTCTCGCTGCACCGCGGCGAGACGCTCGGGCTCGTGGGTGAATCCGGATGCGGCAAGACGACGACCGGGCGCTGCGTGCTCCTGCTCGAGCGTCCCACCAGCGGGCAGGTGCTCTTCGAGGGCCGCGACCTGACGACGCTCGATGAGCGCGAGCTGCGTGCCGTCCGACGCCGCATCCAGATCGTGTTCCAGGACCCATACAGCTCGCTCAATCCGCGGATGACGGTGGGGGAGATCATCGCCGAGCCGCTTGCCGTCCACAAGATCGTCGAGACCGCCTCCGGCCGTCGCGACCGGGTGCACGACCTCCTGAGCCGGGTAGGCC
>DASTCJ010000193.1:0-20794 GCA_035605575.1 Candidatus Methylomirabilota bacterium | reverse complement strand
CGTCACCACCTTGAACTTCGCCACGTCCGCCTCCTGTCGACAGTGTGAGGGCGGCGGGATTCTATCACCCGTCAGCCGGAGCGAGGGCGCGCCGCAGCGTCTCGGCTGTGACGGGCAGATCGCACACGCGCACGCCGCTCGCGTCGGCGATGGCGTTGGCGACGGCGGCGGGGACGCCGACGACGGGCGGCTCGCCCACGCCCTTGGCGCCGAACGGTCCGTGCTCGGACGGCACCTCGACCAGGACCGTGTCGATGCGCGACGTCTGCAGGCTGTGCGGCAACGCATAGTCCATCAGGGTGGCGGCCAGCAGCTGACCGTGCTCGTCGTACGCCATGCGCTCGAGCAGCGCCCAGCCGAAGCCCTGGACGACGCCCCCGTGAATCTGGCTCTCGACCGCCGCTGGATTGATGGCGCGCCCGACGTCCTGGACGGCCAGGTGACCGAGGATCTCGACGCCGCCGGTGTCGGGATCGACGGCGACCTCCGTCAGGTGCGCGGCGAAGGCCGGCGAGCGAGCGGTGGTGGCGCTGGCGCCGCGGCCGAAGATCGGCTCGTACTTCGAGCCGAACTGCATCGCGGCCTTCGCGAGGTCGGCGAGCGTGACGGTGCGCGTCGGGTATCCGCGCACGCGCACGGCGCGGTCGACGATCTCGAGATCGTCGGGGGCGGCCTCGAGCTTGTCGGCGGCGATCAGCAAGAGCTGCCGCCGCGCGTCGCGCGCGGCACGCTCGACGGCGAGGCCGACGGTATAGGTGATCTTGCTGCCGCCGCTGGCGCCGGCGTATGGCGCGGTGTCACTGTCGCCGTTGACCACGCGCACGTCCTCGGCGGGCACGCCGAACGACTCGGCCGCGATCTGCGCGAAGCCGGTGTTCGTGCCGCTCATGTCGACGGAGCCGACGATCACGCTCACGGTGCCGTCGCGATCCATGCGGCATGCGGCGTTCGCGGGCTCGATGCCGCCCATCCAGCCGCCGACGGCGACGCCGATACCGACGCGTGCTCCGTTCTGCGGCAGCGGCCGCGCCCGGTTCTTCCGCTCTTGCCGGAGACGCTCGAGACATTCGCGCAGCCCCATCTTCGGCCACGGCTGGCCGGTGACCATCGGGTCGCCGGGCTTCGAGGCGTTCTTCAGCCGAAGATCGAGCGGGTCGAGGCCGAGGCTTCGCGCGAGCTCATCGATCATCGACTCGACGGCGAAGGTGCCCTGCACGGCGCCCGGCGCGCGATAGGCGCCCGAGCCCGGCTTGTGCGTGAGCACTTCGTAGCCGCGAAGATCGAGATGCGGCACCTGGTAATAGCTGCCCATGAGCAGCAGCGCGATGCCCACGGGCGCGCCCGCGTAGGCACCGGCGTCGAAGATGACGCGCGCATCCATCGCCGTCAGCGTTCCGTCGCGCCGCGCGCCCATCTTCAGCTCGAACGTCGCCGCCGGCGCCGGCGTCGTGGCCAGAAAATCCTCTCGGCGTGTCATGACGACCGAGACCGGCCGTCGCAGCTTCCTGGCCAGCGCACCAGCCAGCGGTTCCAGCAGGACGAACTTGGCGCCGAAGCCGCCGCCCATCGGCATGGCGATGACCTTCACCTCGTGCTCCGGCAGCCCGAGCGCTTCCGCGATCTCCGAGCGCGTGAAGAAGAGCGCCTGCGTGGTCGTCCACACCGTCAGCGTGCCCAGCGCGTCCACGGCGGCCACGGCGGCGCGCGGCTCGAGATAGCCCTGATGCACCATTGGCGTCGTGTAGCGGCGCGCGACGACGACGTCGGCCTCGGCGAAGCCGCGGGCGAGGTCTCCGCGCGTGAAGTGCTGGGTGGTGACGACGTTCGGCCCCACCTCCTCGTCGAGCTTCTGGGCGCCGGTGGCGGCGCCGTGCATCGCGAGCTCCTCTTCGCCGCCCGCGCCCTCGCGGGCGCGCACACGCGGCGCGTCTTTGCTCATCGCCTCGCGCGGATCGAGCGCGGCCGGCTGCGTCTCGTACTCCACCGCGACGAGATCGGCCGCGTCCTCCGCGATGGCCGTGCTCTCGGCGACGACGGCGACCACCGGGTGGCCGGTGAAGACGACGCGATCGATGGCGAGGGGCGAGCGGTTGCGTGACGAGGGATCCGGCGCCGCCATTCCGAGATCGCGGCCGGTGAACACGCCGACGACGCCCGGCAGCGCGGCCGCGGCTCCGGTGTCGACGCTTACGATGCGCGCGTGGGGATGCGGGCTGAGCACGAGCCGCGCGTGCAGCATGCCGGGCAGCGAGAGATCCGCGGCGAAGCGCGTGAGGCCGGTGACCTTCTCGCCACCGTCGACGCGCGGCAGCGAGCGACCGATGATCGAGCCGGTGGACATGGGCTCACGCTATCACGGCGGACAACGGCGCCCGGGGGCGTTGGTTGACAAGCGCGGGCAAGCGTTTCACTCTGCGCACCGATGAGCGTGGCGCCGCCGCCGCGGCTGTTCGGAATTCCCGCCACGCGGGCGCCCATCGTGGCCATGCTGCGCCGGGGACCCACGGAGTGGTCGCACATCGGCCGCTGGGACGTGGCGCGCGGCGTCTACGAGCCCGGTGCGTGGATCCGCGCCAACCTCTATCCGCAGCGCTGCGATGTCTCGCCCGACGGCCGCTGGCTCTGCTACTTCACGCTGAAGATGCCTGGCCGGTGGAAGGCGGGGTCGACGTACGTTGCCATCTCACGCCTGCCGTGGCTCTCCGCGCTCGCGGCCTGGGGCACCTGTGGAACGTGGACGCGCGGCGCGCACTTCGTGGACGACCCGAGCGTGTGGAGTGTCGGCGACCCAGACGAAGGCGACGCGACTCCGTGTCGGCGTAAATTCGGCCTCGTCGCCACGCGGCCGGCCAGCTTTGCCGTCGAGCGGCGTCGCGGCTGGACGGAGACTCCGGACTCGCCGCCGCGCGCCGCCAACGACATGTGGGACGAGCGCCGGACGGTCACCATGGAAAAGGCGCGGCCCACGCGCCACGGCGACGTGCGGCTGCGTGTGCGCGGGCGGTTCGCCGCGTTCCGCGAGGGCCAGTCGAAGGACGTGGTGTACGAGACGGCCACGGGCGACCACATCAGCGCGCTCGACGACGCGCAGTGGGCGGACTGGGACGCCGACGGACGACTGCTCGTCGCCACGCGCAACGGCCGGCTTCAGATCCGCGAGCTGTCGGCGCGCGGCTTCCGCGTGGTCTCCGAGACCGATGCCGCCGCCGAGACGCCGCACCCGGAGGCGCCGCCCGCAGAGGCGCTCCGCTGGTGAGTTAGACTAGCGCGCGATGGATGCGGTCGATTTCTTCCTGCTGCGTTACGAGACGCTGAAGCGGACGCTGCTCGACGATCTGCTCGCGCCGCTCACGGAGGCGCAGGTGCGCGGCCGCCCGCACGCCGGCGTCAACACGATCGCCTGGCTCATGTGGCACGCCGCGCGGGTCGAAGACGTCGGCGTGAACCGCTTCGTCGTCGACGGCACGCAGGTGCTGGACAGCGGCTGGCTCGCTCGGCTCGGCGTCGAGCGTCGTGACGTCGGCACCGGTATGACGGACGCCGAGGTGGATGCGCTCAGCGCGCGTATCGATCTCTCGGCGCTGCGCGGCTACTGGGAGGCGATCACGCGGCGCACGTACGACGTGGTGCAGACGCTCCGCGGCCAGGACCTCGATGTCGTCGTGCCGGCCGACCGCGTCAAGCGCGTGTGCGCCGACGAAGGCGCGGTGAGGCCGGGGGCGGAGTGGCTCACCGAGTTCTGGGCGAATCGGCGCACGCGCGGCTGGCTGCTGGCGCAGACGCCGCTGCTGCACGTGTACGGTCACTACTTCGAGGCGCGAGTGACCGCCGGGCTGTGGGGCGTGCGCAGCCCCTGAGGGAGACGACATGGGTCGAGTGCTGGGAATTACGGCGCTGCTGCTGACGTGGATCGCGAGCGTGGACGCCGCCGAGATCAAGGTGCTGAGCGCCGGGGCCATGAAGGCCATGGTCAGCGAGCTCGGCGCGGACTTCACCCGCGAGACGGGTCACACACTGGCGGTGACCAGCGGCACCGTCGGCCAGCTGCGCGACAAGCTTCTGGCCGGCGAGGCGGCCGATGTGGTCGTGCTGAGCGACACCGCGATCGACCAGCTCGTCGGCCAGGGCCATCTCGCGCGCGGGAGCCGCGTGGACATCGCGCGCACCGGCATGGGCGTGGCCGTGCGGGAGGGCGCGCCGAAGCCGGACATCTCGACGCCGGAAGCCTTCAAGCGGACGCTGCTCGCGGCGAAGTCGATCACGTACGTGGATCCCAAGAGCGGCGGAACCAGTGGCATCTACTTCGCCGGCCTGCTCGAGCGGCTCGGCATCGCCGACGCGATGAAACCCAAGACCGTGCTGCGCCCGGGTGGGGGCTACATCGCGGAGCTGGTCGCGCGCGGGGAGGCCGAGCTCGCCGTGCATCAGATCAGCGAGATCGTGCCCGTGAAAGGCGTGACGCTCGTGGGACCGCTGCCGCGCGACCTGCAGAAGGTGACCGTGTACTCGGCGGGCCTGCCTGCGCGTGGAACGAACGCCGAGCCGGCGAAGGCCTTCGTCGAGTTCATGACGCGTCCGGCGTTCAAGAGCCGTCTCGACGCGGCGGGCCTCGACTACAAGGACTGAGCGGGAGCGCTGCTCGCGTAACCCATGAGCGACTTTCGTGTCATCGGGCTGATCGGGGCCGGCCATCTGATCAGCCATTTCCTGCAGCTGACGCTTCCGCCGCTCTTTCCGATCTTCCGGACCGAGCTCGACGTGTCGTGGGCCGCGCTCGGCGTCGTCTCGAGCGTCTTCTACGGCGTGTCGGCGGTGGCGCAGACGGTCGCGGGCTTCGTCGTCGATCGTCTCGGCGCGCGGCGCGTGCTGATGGCCGGCATGGCGCTGATGGCGGGCGCCATCGCGCTCGGTGGGCTCGTGCACTCGTACTGGATGCTGCTCGCGGTGGCCGCGCTGGCCGGCCTCGGCAACAGCGTGTTTCATCCCGCCGACTATTCCATGCTCAATCACGCCGTCAGCGCTCGCCGCATTGCCCGCGCCTACAGCGTGCACCAGCTGTCCGGCAACGCCGGCTGGGTGCTCGCTCCCATCGTGGTCGGCACCGTCACGCATCTGGCGGGATGGCGCGCCGCGCTGCTGACCGCGGGCGGCCTCGCGCTGCTCGGCACGATCATGTTGGCCACGCAGACGCGCGGTCTCGGCGTGCCGGACGCCGCACCGACGGCGCGGCCGCCGAGCGTCGCCGCCGACGTGCGGCTGCTCTTCGCCGTGCCGATCCTGATGGCGTTCGGCTACTTCGCGCTGCTGACGGCATCGACGATGGGCATCCAGACCTTCGCGGTGCCGGCGCTCGGTCTCATCTACCAGGCGCCGCTGGCGCTCGCCACCGGCGCCCTGACCGTCTATCTCTTCGGCAACGCCAGCGGCATCCTGACCGGTGGCGTGCTCGCCGACCGCGCCACGCGGCACGATCTGGTCGCCGCCACCGGCGTCACCGCCGCCGCCGCCCTCACGCTCGTGCTCGCGTCCGGGACGCTGCCGTTGTCGACGCTCGCCGTCGTGATGGCGGCCATGGGCTTTTCGATGGGCGTGACGGCGCCCTCGCGCGACATGCTCGTCCGCGCGGCGACGCCGCGCGGCTCGTCGGGCAAAATCTTCGGCTTCGTCTACTCCGGTCTCGATCTCGGCTCGCTGGTGGCGCCGCCGATCTACGGCTGGCTCCTCGACCGCGGCCGTCCGCGGACGATGTTCGCCGTCATCGCCGCCATCATGTTCGTGATGATCCTCACCGTGATCCAGGTGCGACGGCGCGTGGTGCCGGTGACGGCGGCGGCGGCGGGCGGCTAGTCGTGGCAGACACCTCCGTCGCTCGCACGCTGGCCCGCTTCGTCGTGCGTCTGTCGCTCGACGACGTGCCGCCGTCGGCGGTGACGGCGGCCTCCCTCCTCACGCTGGACACGCTCGGCAATGCGCTGGCCGCCGTGCCGGAAGATTTCGGTCGTGCCGTGCTCGCGGCCGCCGAGCGGCTCGGGGGCCCCGCCGAAAGCACGCTGATCGGTGGCCGCACGCGCGTGGCGGCGGCGAACGCGGCCCTCGCCAACGGCACGCTCGCCCACGGGCTCGACTTCGACGACACGCGCGAAGACGCGATCGTCCACACGGGCTCCGTCGCCGTCACCACGGCGCTCGCCGTGGCCGAGGCGGCGAGCGCCGCCGGCCGGCGGACGCTGGAGGCGATCATCGCGGCCGTCGAGGTGATGTGTCGCGTCGGCCTCGCCGTGCCCGGGCGCTTTCACGCGCGTCACTTTCATCCGACGGCGCTGACCGGTGTGTTTGGGGCCGTGGCGGCGGCGGCAAAGTTGCGCGAGGTCGACGAGGACAGGCTGGTGAGCGCGTTCGGGATCGCCGGTAGCCAGGCCGGCGGCATCATCGAGTACCTCACCGACGGGACGTGGACGAAGCGGCTTCATCCCGGGTGGTCGGCGCACGCGGGGGCGGTGGCCGTCACGCTGGCCGAGGCAGGCATGGTCGGTCCCGAGAGCGTCTTCGAGGTCGAGCACGGGTTCTATCAGGCGTTCGCCGGCGGCCACGACCCCGGGCGTCTGGCCAAGGAGCTGGCGACGCTCGGCGCCACGTGGGAGGTCGACAACCTGACGTTCAAGCCCTACCCGTGCGGATCCATCGCTCATCCGTATATGGACTGTGCGCTGCGCCTGCGTGAGCGCCACCGGCTGGACCCGGCGCAGATCGCCGCCATCCGTTGCCGCACGGCCGAAGGACCGGTGCCCCGGCTGTGGGAGCCGCTCGCCGCGAAGCAGGCGCCGCCGAACGGCTATGCCGCGAAGTTCAGCCTGCCGTATCTGATCGCCACCATGCTGGTGCGCGGCCGCGCCGGCCTCGCCGAGTTCTGCGACGCGGCCGTGCGCGATCCCGACGTGCTCCGCATCGCGAGCCGCGTGACCTACGAGCTCGATCCGACCATCGACTATCCACGAACGTTCGTGGGCGACGTGCGCATTCGCCTGGCGAATGGCGAGGAGCTCGTGGAGCACCAGAGCCATTCGCGCGGCGGGCCCGAGCATCCGGTGACGCGTGCGGAGCTCGAGGCCAAGTTCCGCGGCAACGCCGGCCTCGTGCTCGACGCCGCCCGTCTCGAGGAGGTCATCCGCCGGGTAGCCGCGCTGCGTGACGAGCGAGAGCTGACCGCGCTGACACGATGTCTCGTGCCGTGAAGGAGTCGACGATGACGCGAGTGGTGACGTTCTTCTTGGTACTGGCGCTGACGGTGCCTGCGGCCGCGCAGGATGATCGCCTCCAGGCGGCTCGCAAGGAAGGCAAGGTCGTCTGGTATACCTCGCTCGCCCTCACGAGCGCGGAGAAGGTCGCGAAGCTCTTCGAGGCCAGGTACTCGGGGATCAAGGTGGAGGTCCATCGCACGGGCTCGCAGCGCATTCTCCAGCGCGTGATGCAGGAGCTGCAGGCCAACATCAAGAACGTCGACGTGATCCACACCTCTGACGCCGGCCACTACGTGTTGCTGAAGGACAAGAAGCTGCTGCTGAAGTACATGCCGGCGGGCGTGGAGCGCTTTCCGGCGGGCTTCAAGGACAAGGACGGCTATTACTACGGTCTCCGCGCGACGGTCAGCGTCATCGCCTACAACACCAAGGTGGTGCCGGCCGCCGAGGCGCCGAAGAGCTGGAGCGATGTGCTCGCGCCGAAGTGGAAGGGCAAGCTCGTCACCGCGCATCCCGGCTACAGCGGCGTGATCGCGACCCACGTGCTGGCGCTTTCCCATCTGCTCGGCTGGGACTACTTCAAGGCCCTGGGGCAGCAGAACGTGATGATCGTGCAGTCGGCCGTCGATCCGGCGGGCGTGGTGGCCTCCGGCGAGCGCCCGGTGGCCGTCGACGGCGGCGACTACACGTTCTATCAGACAAAGAAGGCCGGCAATCCGGTGGAGATCGTCTATCCGAAGGAAGGCGTGCCGCTGGTGGTCTCGCCGACGGCCATCGCCGCCTTCTCGCCGCGGCCCAACGCGGCCAAGCTCTTCACCGACTTCACGTTCACGAAAGAGGTGCAGCAGGTGCTCGCCGACACGGAGGGACTGTACACGGGCCATCCCGAGGTCACGTACCCGGCCGACAAGCCCAAGCTCGGCGACCTCAAGCTGCTCAGCGTGGATGCCGAGGAGCTCGAGAAGCGCAGCGAGGAGATCAAGCGCCGCTTCGTCGAGTTCTTCGGCGCCTGATCCGTCGCCCGGATGCGGCGGCCCGACGCGTCGGTGCCGGTGTGGACGCTCGCCGCCCTGACGCTCGTCGTGCTCATGGGGCTGCCGCTCGCGTGGCTGGTGACGCTCAGCGTGCGCGGCGAGCACGGTCCCACGCTCCACCACTATCTCGCCGCGCTCGGCGATCTGCAGCTGCGCCGCGCCCTCTGGAACACGCTCGTGATGGCGTTCTGGGCGGGGCTGGCGTCGGTCGCGCTCGGGGCACCGCTGGCGTGGCTCACCGCGCGAACGGATCTGCCGGGCCGCCGGCTCGTGCGCGCCCTCGTCATGGCCTCGTTCGTCACGCCGCCGTTCCTCGGCGCCGTCGCCTGGGTGATGCTCGCCGGCCCCAACGCCGGGGCGCTCAACAAGCTGTGGCGTGCGGTCACCGGCAGCGAGTCGTCGGCGCTCGACATCTTCACCATGACTGGCCTCGTGTTCGTGGTCGCTCTCTACACCTTTCCCTACGTCTACGTGATGATCGGCAACACGCTGGAGCTCATCGCGTCCGACGTCGAGGACGCGGCGGCCATGCTGGGCGCCGGACGGTTCACCGTCGCGCGCACGGTCACGCTGCCGCTGGTGGCGCCGGCGATCCTGAGCGGCTTCATCATCTCCGTGCTGCAGGCGCTGGCGCTCTTCGGGTCTCCGGCAATCCTCGCGCTGCCGGCGGGATTCCACACGCTGACGACGCAGGTGTGGGGGATGTTCCACTATCCACCGCGCGTGGAGACGGCGGCGGCGGTCTCGATGCCGCTGCTCGTCGCCACCGCGCTCCTGCTGCTGCTCCAGCGACGGCTGCTCGGACGGCGGGGCTACGGCGCGGTGGGCGGCAAGGGCGGTGTGCGCCGGCGGATCCCGCTCGGCGTCTGGCGCTGCCCGGCCGTCCTCTTCTGCGCGCTCGTGATCGTCTGCGCGGTCGTGCTGCCGTACGGCATTCTGGCCAAGGCCGCCTTCTCGCGCGCATGGGCGCAGCCGCTGACGTGGAGCAATGTCACGATCCGGCACTGGACCTTCACCTTCTTCGAGTACAGCGCGACCAAGGCGGCCATCGCCAACACGCTCGAGCTCGGCGTGCTGAGCGCGTCGGTGGGCGCGGCGCTCGCCGCGCTGCTCGCCTACGTCGCGCGCCGCCGCACGGTGGTCGGTCACCAGCTCATCGGCTTCCTGGCGCTGTCGCCCATCGCGATCCCCGGCGTCGTGCTGGCCGTCGCGCTGTTCATCGCCTACACGCGGCCACCGCTGATCCTCTACGGTACGCTGGCGATCCTGTTCATCGCGTACGTCACGAAGGAGATGCCCGTCGGCTACGCCCAGTCGGACGCGACCTTCCGCGCGATTCCCGTCGAGCTGGAGGAAGCCGGCCGGATTCTCGGAGCGGGGCGGCTGCGCGTGCTGGGCGAGATCACGGCGCCGCTGGCGCGCAGCGGCGTCATCGCTGCCTGGTGCTTCATCTTCATCGGCGTCATCCGCGAGCTGTCGGCCTCGATCATCCTGTTCACGCCGGACACCAAGGTGATGTCGGTGGTGATCTTCGATCTGAAGGAGGAGGGACAGTTCGGCGCCATCGCGGTGCTCGGTCTGTTCATGATCGGCATGACCTTCGCCGTCGTCCTCGCAATGGAGCGCGTCCTCGGCCGCGACTTCATGGGCGGCAGAGAGTGACGCCACAGGCCGGCGTCCGGCTCGTTGGCCTCACCAAGCGCTACGGCGACGTCGGCGCGCTCGACGCGCTGTCGCTCGATGTCGCGCCCGGCGAGCTCGTCGCCATTCTCGGACCGTCGGGCTGCGGCAAGACGACCACGTTGCGCCTGGTCGCTGGATTCCTGACGCCGGAGGCGGGGGAGATCTGGGTCGGCGACCGCTGCGTGTCGGCGCCCACCGCGGTCGTGCCGCCGGAGCGACGGCGCATGGCGATGATCTTCCAGAGCTACGCGCTGTGGCCGCATCTCACCGTGGCGCAGAACGTCGCCTACGGGCTTCGGTTCAAGTCCGAGCTGTCGCGCAGCGACCGCGCGAGCAAGGTCGCCGAGATGCTCCGGGTCGTGCAGCTGGCGGGACTCGAGGCGCGCTATCCAGGCGAGCTGTCGGGCGGGCAGCAACAGCGCGTCGCCGTCGCCCGCGCGCTCGTGGTCGAGCCCGACATCCTGCTGCTCGACGAGCCGCTCTCGAATCTCGACGCCAACCTGCGCGAGGAGATGCGCTTCGAGATCCGGAGGCTGCACGAGGCGTTCGGCATCACCACGCTGTACGTGACGCACGATCAGGCGGAGGCGATGGTCATCTCCGATCGCGTGGCCGTCCTGGAGCAGGGCCGGCTCGCCCAGGTCGGCACGCCGGAGGATCTCTTCGTGCGTCCGCAGTCGCGCTTCGTCGCGGAGTTCATCGGCAAGACCAACATCGTCGAGGCGACCGCCACCGGCGCGGACACCGTGGCCCGAGACCGCTGCCGCCTTCGGGTCGGTAGCAAGGACCTCGTGCCCGGCGCGCCGGTACTCCTCTCCATCCGCCCGCACGAGATCCGACTCACCGCGGCCGCGGCGCTCGGGGACAACACGCTCGGCGGGACCATCGGGCGCGCGAGCTACTTGGGCAGCGTGGTCGACTACCAGGTCGCCGTGGACGGCACCGCCGTCACGCTGCGCGTGACGGCAACGGTGTCGCCGCGCTTCAGCGCCGGCGACCGCGTCGCCCTGGCGATCGAGCCTTCGGCGTGCGTGGTGCTGCGGCGCTGAGCCTCAGATCTTGAAGCGCGCGCGGAAGACCCGGCGGATCAGGTACGGGTTGGCGCCGAGACGGTAGAGCGCGTCGATGTCACCGGTCTTGAGCGCGGCGCGCTCCGCGTCGCTGAGCGTGTGCCCGACCAGATCTTCGTCGGTGAGCGCCGGCTTCATCGCATGCTGCCGGGCCACCGCCGTGAGCACCTTGTTCAGGGGATAGGAGACGGCGGGCGTCATGGGTGCACCCAGACCGTGGCGCAGCCGGTGATCCACTCGGCCACGGGCTCGTACGCGAGCGGCTCACCCTTCCAGCCGGGCACGGCCCCGAGCAACGCCACCCAGTTACGGATCTCCTGGCCGCCGTTGCCACCGTCGCGCTCGATCTCCGCGTGCGTCAGCTTCAGCAGTGGCTCGATGTCGGCACGTGCGATGTGATCGAGCACGCGCTGGTCCCACTCGGGATTGATGCGGCCCGTCTCCGGCGTGCCGACCCAGTGGGAGATGCCGCCGCTGGCCACGAGCGCGACGCGGCGTACGCGCGCATTGCCGCGGAGGAACGCGCCCACGAACGCCCCCATCTCGTGGCAGCGACGCAGCCGCGGCAGCGGGGGCGCCGCGCAGTTCGTGTAGACCGGCACGATGGGGACATCGCCGTTCGGCGTGAGGAAGTGGAGCGGCACCGAGAGCTCGTCCCAGCTCTCGATCTCGTAGGAGTACGCGAAGTCGAAGCCCGCCTCGAGACCGGCTTCGAGCAGGGCCAGGGCCACGTCGCGGTCGCCGCGCAGCTTGCGCGGCGGGATGCGCATGAACGTTCCGCCGCCCGCGCTCGGCGCGTCGTACTCGTCTGCGAGGCCGATGCAGAACGCGGGGAGATTGCTGTACGGAAAGTTCTGCAGATGATCGTTCACGAACATCACGATCAGCTCCGGACGCGCCGCCGCCAGACGCCGGCCCAGCTCGTGGAAGCCCGCATAGAGCCGCTCCCGCTGCTCGGGCCGCGCGATGTCGGGCTTGCCGGTGATGAGCGGTGCGTGGGACGTCAGCGCCGCGGCCACGATCTCCGCCATGAGGACCTCCGTGCCGCTATTATAATGATGCCGCCATGAGCGGGAAGCCGATGGTCCTGGAATTTGGGATGGGCGTCGACGTCCACGGGCTCGACTCCACCACGGCCGCCTGTCGCGCGGTCTCCGACGCCATCCGCCATTCCAGTCTGCCGCTGCTCCAGGAGATCCGCGAGCGCGGCGGCCGCATGCTCGTGGAGGTGACGGTCGGCGTGCCGGAGCCGGCCTCGGTCGACACCGAGCGCGTGAAGCGGGAGCTGCCGCACGGCGAGGTGACCGTGCGCGCCGTCACGGGCGGTCTGCGCGTGCCGAACAGCGACACGCTCATCGCCTGCGTCGCCATCACCGTCAGCGCGGAGTATCCACGGTGAGCGGCATCGGGCTCAGGCGCCTGCAGCACATCGTGCTCTGGGTTTCGAACGTCGAGCACAGCGTGCGGTTCTACTGCGATGTGCTCGGCTTCGAAGTCAAGCACCGTTATCCGACCGCCGCCTTCCTGCGCATTCCCGGCACCGCGGACGATCATCACCTCGGGCTCTTCGAGCAGGCGGGCGTGCGGCCGCCCGACGAGCGCGTGGCGCGCATGTATCACGCTGCGTGGGAGGTGGGTGAGCTGACCGATCTGTCGCGCGCGCGCCGCCGACTCCTGGAGGCGCGTGCCCTCGTGGGCCAGTCTGACCATGGCGCGAGCCTTTCGCTCTACGCCAAGGATCCCGACGGGCTCGAGTTCGAGATCTTCTGGACCGTGCCCGGCGCCGCCTCGATCGGCACACGCCCGCTGGATCTCGACGCGGAGCTGAGCAAGCGCGGCCTGCCGGTGGGCTGATATCATCATCGCGCCACAGGAGGAGGCCATGGCCACGCGGGCGCAGACACCACGCGGCGTCAATCACGTCGTGCTGAACGTGCGCAACCTCGACGTCTCGCATCGCTTCTGGACGGAGATCATGGGATTCAAGTGCGTGGCCGAGCTGAAGCCGATTCCGGGCCGGCCGCGCCCGAAGATGCGCTTCTACAGCGGCGTCGACGCGAAGGGCGACGTGACGCACCACGACCTCGCGCTCGCGGAGGTGCCGGCCGATGCGCCGGCGGACGAGCGCGGGACCTGGAGCTTGATGCCGGCGCGCGTGGGGATCAACCACGTGGCGGTGGCGTGGCCCGATCGGGAGTCGTGGCTGCGGCAGGTCGAGTTCCTCCAGGCGCGCGGCGTGACGTTCCATCGCCGCATCAATCACGGCATGACCCACAGCGTCTACATCTCTGATCCCGACGGCCACGGCATCGAGGTCCTCTACGAGCTGCCGCGCGAGGTATGGCAGGGCGACATCGACGCTGCGCAGAACTACTCGGAGGCGTTGCCGACCGAAGGGCCGGACGCGCTCGTCGACAAGACCGACAATCCGGTCTTCGGCGCGCGCTGACCGGACGCGTCATGGAAGGCCGGGCGATCCGCGTCGGATTCGTGGGAGCGGGCAAGAACACGCGGAGTCGTCACATCCCCGGCTTTCAGAAGGAGCCGGGGGTGGAGCTCGTCGCCGTCGCCAACCGCTCGCGCGAGTCGGGCGAGCGCGTGGCCAAGGAGTTCGGTATCGCGCGCGTGTACGACGACTGGCGCGAGCTCGTGCGCGCGGCCGAGGTCGACGCCGTCTGCATCGGGACGTGGCCGTACATGCACTGCGAGATCACGCTGGCCGCGCTGGCCGCGGGCAAGCACGTGCTGTGCGAGGCGCGCATGGCCATGGACGCCGCGGAAGGACGACGGATGCTCGACGCCGCGCGCCGCGCGCCTTCGCTCGTCGCGCAGCTCGTGCCGTCGCCACCCACCCTCGAGGTCGACGGGACGCTCACGAGGCTGATCGCCGAGGGGTATGTCGGTGAGGTCCTGGCCGTTGAGCTGGCGGCGACGCAGAACGCGCGCTTCGTCGATCGCGAGGAGCCGCTGCACTGGCGCCACGACGTCGCGCTGAGCGGCCACAACGTCATGAACATGGGGATCTGGTACGAGGCCATGGTCCGCTGGCTTCCGCCGGCGCGGCGCGTGACGGCCATGGGCAAGATTGCCGTGCCGCAGCGGCGTGGCGACACGGGCGCCCTGCACGACGTGAAGATTCCCGACCATCTGGAGATCTTGGCCACGCTGCGCGACGGCGCCATGGCGCGGCTGCGCTTCAGCAGCGTGGCCGCTCTCGGACCGCCGACCGAGGTGTGGATCTTCGGCACCGACGGCACGCTGCGTCTCGACGCCGACGCCAGGCGGCTCTTCGGCGCGCGCCGGGGCGACAAGGCGCTGGCCGAGATCACGATTCCGGCCGAGCACCGCGTCGGCTGGCGCGTGGAGCAGGAATTCGCCAACGCCATCCGCGGGCGCGAGAAGGTCTCGCGCACGACGTTCGAGGACGGCGTGCGCTACATGGAGTTCACCGACGCCGTGACCCAGAGCCTCGCCCTGGGCCGCGCGGTCGAGGTGTAGGGAGGCACGATGCTCGCGATGTGGGTGAAGGCCCGCGTGAAGCCGGACCAGACGGAGAAGTTCCTCAAAGCCATCGAGCACGACGCGGTCGGGTCCGAGCGCGACGAGCCCGGCTGTCTGCGCTTCAATGTGCTTCGCGACGAGAAAGATCCCAACGTCTACTACTTCTTCGAGGTCTACAAGGACGAGGCGGCGCTTGAGGCCCACCGCAAGGCGCCACACTACGCCGTCTGGCGCGCGGCCGCCGACACGCTCGATGGCCCCACCGAGCCCGTGCGCTGCACGACGGTGTTCCCGGCCGACCGGCGGTACTGGGGGAAAGTCTAGCGAGGCCAGCCGTGTTGGCCGCGCTGCTGACCATCGTCCTCGTCCTGGCCGGCGCCGTCTCCGGTGGTGCGCAGGAGCCGGACGCGCCGTCGATCATGCCTCCACGCCTCGCCTACCTCGATGGCCCCGTCGCGTTCTGGCGTCCCGGCGCCGACCGCTGGGCGCCGGCGGAGCCGAACACCGCGCTCGCGCCCGGCGACCAGATTCGCACTAGGCACGCCGGCACCGCCGAGCTCCAGATCGGAAGCCGCGCTTTCGTGCGCGCGTGGGGTGACACCGCCCTCGCGGTGATCGACCAGGCGAGCGATTCGCTGCAGCTTCGAATCGGCGACGGTCACGTGGTGGCCGACCTCCGCACGCTCGAGCCGGGCGGCATTCTGCACGTCGAGACGCCCGGCGGCTTCTTCACGCTCGACCGCCCCGGCTACTATCGCGTCGACGTCACCGCGCGGGCGACGTCGCTCACCACGCGGCGCGACGGGCGCGCCATCACGACCCGCATCGAGGGCGGCCGCAGTCAGAGCGACCTCGCGGCCGGGCTCGACGCGTGGGACCGGTGGAATCAGACGCGCACCGACGATCTCATCCAGTCGGCGAGCGCGCGCTATGTCGGTGACGGTGTCTATGGCGTGCGCGATCTCGACGAGCACGGCGACTGGCGCGTGCTGCCGACGTACGGCGCCGTGTGGCTGCCACGCGGCGCGCCGGCGGGCTGGGCGCCGTACACGACCGGGCGCTGGACCTGGGATCCGCGGTTCGCGTGGACGTGGGTCGACACCGCGGCGTGGGGCTGGGCGCCATTCCATCACGGCCGCTGGGTCAATCTGGACGGCGTGTGGGCGTGGGCGCCGGGTCCGCTCGTCGCGCGGCCGATCTATGCTCCCGCGCTGGTCGCATTCTTCGCGGCACCCGGCGCGCGCGCGACGGTGACGGCGCCGCTCGTGAGCTGGGTGGCGCTGGGCTGGGGCGAGCCGGTGATGCCATGGTGGGGCCGCGCCGGATTCGCCGCGCGCCCGACGTGGTTCGGCTGGGCGGGGCCGCACGTCGTCAACAACGCCGTGGTGAGCCGCACGGCGGTCGTGCAGGCCAGCGACATCCGCGTGTACCGCAACGTGAACGTCGATCGCGCGGTCGTGGCGGTGCCGCCCGACCGCTTCGGCCGTGGGCGTGTCGAGGACGCGCGCGTCACCGCCGTCGACACGCGGCGGCTCGAGCCGGCGCGCGGTCCGCTTCGTGTCGTCGCTCCCGAGCCCGGCCGCATCGAGCCGCCGGCCCGGCTGGAGCGCCGCGGCTCCTAGGTGATCAGGCCGTAGAAGCGGCCGGCATTCTCGCACGTGATCTTGTGCGTGACGTCGGCCGGCAGGTGGCCGAACTGCTCGGCGATGTACTTGGACGACTCCGGCCACACGCCGTCGCCGTGCGGATAGTCCGAGCCCCACATCAACGTCTCGACGCCCATGTCGTCGATCAGCTTGGTACCGATGCGATCGAACTGGAACGTCGCCTTGCACTGCCGTCGCCAGTAATCGCTCGGCCTCATCGTGAGACCGAGATCGTGGAAGCGATCCTCCCACTCGAAATCCATGCGATCGAGCGCGTAGGGAAGCCAGCCGATGCCGCTCTCGCCGAGCGCGATGCGGACGTTCGGGTAGCGCTCGAGCACGGCCGCGCCGATGATGGCGGCGACGATGTTGACGAGGTTCATCTGGAACGCGGAGACCACCGTGAAGAAGGCCGCGCGGCGCGTGAGGCCCTTCTGGCGCTCGAGCACGTTCACCGGCAGCGCGGGGAAGGTGTGGAAGTGCAGCGGCAGGTTGACGTCGTTGACGGCCTTCCACAACGGCTCCCACGACGGATGCCACATCGGCTCCATGTCCCACGAGCACGAGAGCTCCATCCCGCGGAGCCCGAGCTTCGCCACGCGATGGATCTCCTTCACGGCGGCGTCGATGTCGCCATATGGCAGGCACGCGAGGCCGATGAACCGCGTGGGATCATGGCGGCAGAAGTCCACCAGCCAGTCGTTGTAGATGCGGAACATCTCCGTGGCCGCCTCGTGATCGTTGAGCCGCGTGGCGGCGCCGAGGATGCCGTACATGACCTCCGCCTGCACCCCGTCGCGATCCATGTCGTTCGCGCGCAGCACGGGATCGGACACGCGGCGGATGCCCTTCTGCCCGTCGGCGTAGAGGCCCGTCGACGCCATCACGTCGACGCGATGATGCGTGCCCGGCACGTACTTCTGCCCGGCCGGCCCGACGCCGTTCACGAGCCCGAACGACGTCCCGTTCTTGCACGTCCAGTACGGACCGTCCGGGCCCTCGGCGACGTACGGCATGCGATCTTTCAGGGCGGCCGTCGCGTTCGAGGTGAACAGATCGGGCGGCATCCAGGGCAGATCGAGATGGCAGTCGGCCGAAATCCGCGTGTAGCGCATGGCGCCTCCTTGCACGGGGCATTATAGTCGGCCCCGCCCATTGCGACGCCGCTCAGGACGCCAGGGGCTTCGCGGGCACGACGAGGATTCGCGTACGGCGCACCGAGAGACCCTCGCTGCCCTGCTGGGGCGAAGCGACCACGAGACGCAGCCCGCGGCGCGCGGTGACGATGACTGGCTCGATGTGGTCCGGCAGCACGAGCCACGCGTGATCGCCGGGCCGAAGCCCCTGGCTCGCGGAGACCGAGCCGAGTGCGCTGACCGGCCGCCACCCGCGCCGGAGCGGAGCCACGAGGGCGACCAGGACGACGCCAAGGAGCGCGACGATGGCCGACGCCGACGCCGTCACCGTCTCGAATGCGAGGCCGACGGCCGCCCACGCCACCAGCCACGCCAGCACAGCGTCGATCGCACGCAGCCATCGTGCGCGCGCGGCCGCGTGCTCGACATTCGGCGGCACGCTTCGAACAGGGCTCCGCATCGCTGTTCAGCCGCGCGGGATCTGCTTCAGCCCGGGCAGACGGCCGAGGAAGTTCCCGCTGACGCCGCCGTCGACCACGAGATCATGGCCATGGATGTAGCGCGCTTCGGTGCTGAGCAAGAACGCGATGGCGTCGGCCATGTCCTCGGGCGTCGCCACACGGCCGATCGGTACGAGCGCGTCGCGCTCGGCGGCGACGGCGGCATCCTGGTAGACGCGCTCCGTCATCCCCGTGCGCACCATGCCGGGCGAGACGCCGTTCACCCGGATGCCCTCGCGGCCGAGCTCCTGCGCGAGCACCTTCACCAGCATGATGGCGGCGGCCTTGCTGGGCCCGTAGGCGCCGAGACCGGCATGCGCGAAGCTGCCCGACATCGAGCAGATGGACACGATGCTGCCGTGTGAGGCCTTCAGCGCGGGAAAGGCGGCCTTGGCCAGCAGCCACGTCGCGCGCGTGTTGACGGCGAAGAGATGGTCCCAGTCGTCGACGCTGTAGTCGACGAGCGGGCCGGGACGGTTGACGCCGGCATTGCTCACCAGGCCGTCGAGGCCGCCGAAGCGGGCGGTGGCTTCCGAGACGGCGCGCGCCGGGCCGTCCACGCTTCCCATGTCGGCGTGCGTGATGACGACGCTGGCGCCGAGCTTCTCGAGGTCCGTCCGGAGTGCCGCAAGGGCCGCCGACGGCGCGATGTCGACGGCGGCGATGCGAGCGCCGCCACCTCCCGCGGCATCGCGCGCCAGCTTGAGACAGGTCGCTCGGCCGATGCCGCTCGCGGCTCCGGTGATCAGCACGCGCATCGTCATTCTCCCCGGAAGCTGGGCTTGCGCTTCTCGAGCGTCGCGCGCCGGCCTTCGCTCGCGTCCGCGCTCTGGCGCGCGGCCAGCGCCTGCGCGTCGAGGTCGTCGTGCGAGATCGTGGCGCGTCCTGCCAGCGTCCGCTGGATGGTGGCCTTCATGCCGGCCAGCGACAGCGGCGCGTTGTCGGCGATCGTGCGCGCCAGCGCGTAGGTCGCCTTCTCGATCTCCGCCGGCGGCACGACCTCGTGCACCATGCCGATCTCTTTGGCGCGGGCGGCATCGATGAGACGTCCGGTGAAGAGCAGGCGGCGCGTCTCCGCCGGACCGATGACCTCCACCAGCTTCTGGCCGAGGGGAAACGGCACCACGAGGCCGATGCGCGAGAGCGGCATGCCGATGCGCGCGCTGTCGGCCATCACGCGAAGATCACAGTGCAGGGCCAGCTCGCAGCCGCCGGCCACGGCATCGCCGTGCACGAGCGCGATCGTGGGATGGCGCGACGCCTCCACGCGCTGGAGGATGGCCACCACGCTGACGTCGGGATCGACGGCGCCGCGCTGCGCCTCCATCTCGCGGAGGTCCATGCCGGCGCAGAACGCGGGGCCGGCGCCACGAACGACGACCACGCGCACGTCGCGACGCGCGTCCACATCGTCGAAGGCGCGGCACAGGCCGGTCAGCATCGCGGCGTTCATCGCGTTGCGCTGATCGGGGCGATTCAGCGTGACGGTCGCGATGTCGTCGGCGACGGCGGTCAGGATCTCGTCCGACATGGCGCGATGGTATCATCCCGGCCGATGACGAGTTTTCCGGGCTTCACGCTGCCCGACGAGCTGCGTCTGCTGCGTGAGCAGATCCGCCGCTTCATTCGCGAGGAGATCGTCCCGCTCGAGCAGCGCCTCGATCCCGATGCGCCCGGCCTCCCCCCGGAAGAGTGGGAGCGGCTCGCGTCCAAAACGAAGGCGGCCGGGCTGTGGGCGCTGGCGGCGCCCGAGCAATACGGCGGCGCCGGGCTCGACACGTTCAGCATGTGCGTGCTGTACGAGGAGATGGCGCAGCACCGCATGGGTCTCTACAACATCGGCGGCGGCGTCTTCGGCCGCTATCCGCCGCCGGCGATCTGGGCGGGCACGAAGGCGCAGATCGCGAAGTACGCGGTGCCGACCATCCGCGAGGGCTGGCGCACGTTCTTCGCGATCACCGAGCCGTCGGGCGGCTCCGATCCCGCCGGCGCCATCCAGACGCGCGCGGAGAAGCGCGGCGACACATGGGTGCTGAACGGGCGCAAGGTGTTCATCTCCAACATCGACGGCGCGAAGTGGGGCATCGTCTTCGCGCGCAGCAGCAAGGACAAGGGTCGGGCCGGCATCTCGTGCTTCATCGTCGAGCCGGGCACGCCGGGCTTCTCGTGGAAGAACATTCGCACGATCCGGACGGCGGCGATCCCCAACGACGTTGCGTTCGAGGACTGTGTGCTGCCCGCCGATGCCCTGATCGGGCAGGAAGGGCAGGGCCTCGATCTCGCCTTCGACCTGCTGGTGAAGAACCGCTTCCCGTACTCGGCGACGAACCTCGGCGTGGCGGTGGCGGCGCACCGAATGGCCGTCGAGCACGCAAAGCAGCGGGAGACGTTCGGTCAGAAGCTGTCGCAGCGCCAGGCCATCCAGTGGATGCTGGCCGACGCCGAGGTCGAGATCCGCGCGTGCCGCTGGCTCATCTGGGAGGGCGCGTGGAAGGCGGATCGCGGTGAGGATGCGCGCGTGGAGGCGTCGATCGCCAAGCTCTACTCGAGCGAGGTGCTCGGCCGTGTGGTCGACGCCGCCGTGCAGATTCACGGCGGCTATGGCGTGTCGAAGGAGTTCCCGCTGGAACGCTGGTATCGCGAGGCCCGCGTGCGGCGGATCGGTGAGGGTCCTTCGGAGGTGCATCGCATGGTCATCGCGCGCTCGTTGTTCCGATGATGCTCGACGGCATCCGTGTGGTGGAGATCGCCCAGGCGCTGGCGGGGCCGATGGCCGGCGAGGTGCTCGCGCACCTCGGCGCCGACGTCGTGAAGGTCGAGCGCCCCGAAGGCGACGACGCGCGACGCTGGGGCCCGCCGTTCTGGAAGGGCGTCTCGCCGGGCTTCCTGGCGGTCAACGCCAACAAGCGCGCCGTCACCATCGACTTGAAGGATCAGAACGCGGCGCCGGCACTGGCGACGCTGATCGGCGAGGCCGACGTCCTGA
>DASTCJ010000022.1:0-7127 GCA_035605575.1 Candidatus Methylomirabilota bacterium | reverse complement strand
GTGGCGACCATGGACGCCGATTACTCGCACGATCCGGATTTTCTGCGCGCGCTGTGGGCGGCGCGGCACGACGCCGAGCTCGTGATCGCGTCACGCTACGTGGCCGGCGGCTACGGCTACATGCCGCTCGGTCGTCGGATCCTGAGCCGGATCTTGAACGCGGTGAGTCGCAGCGTCTTGTCGCTGCCGTTCCGCGACCTCTCGAGTGGCTTTCGCCTGTATCACGCACGCGCGCTCCAGCGCCTGGCGGCGCGCGCGCGGCGCTTCGACGTCTTGATCGAGATCCTCGCGCATATCCGGGCCGAGGGCTGGCGCGTGAAGGAGGTTCCGTTCCACTACCGGCAGCGCCAGGACGGCCGCTCGCACGCCAATATCGTGACCTTCGGGCTCGCCTACGCACGCACGCTCGTGCGGATGTGGAAGCTTCGGAACTCGCTCGAATCCGCGGACTACGACGACCGAGCCTTCAACTCGCGGATTCCCATCCAGCGATTCTGGCAGCGACGCCGCTACGCCATCGTGCTCGGCATGCTCGGTCGAGCCGAATCCGTCCTCGACGTGGCCTGTGGGTCGTCGAAGATCCTCGAGGCGCTCCCGCATGCCGTCGGTCTCGATCTGAGCTTCAAGCCACTTCGCTTTCGCCGGCAGACGAACCGGTTGATGGTGAACGGGGACGTCCACCGCCTGCCGTTCCGCGACGGCGTGTTCGCCGCGGTCATCTGCTCGGAGATGCTCGAGCACGTGCCCTTCGACGAGCGGATCTTCACCGAGCTCTCCCGGGTGTTGCGCGAGGGCGGGACGCTGGTCGTCGGCACCCCGGACTACGGCCGGTGGCAGTGGCCGTTCATCGAATGGTGGTACAACCGGCTGCTTCCCGGTGCGCACGGTCACGACCACGTCGAGCGCTACACGGAGGCCAGCCTCCGCGCCCGGCTCGTCCAGTTCGGATTCGAGCCGCTCGAAGCGGCCACGATCTGGCGCGCCGAGCTCATCCTCCGGTGTCGGAAGCGATGCGCTTTCTCCTCCTGAGCTACGCGTACGAGCCCGGCCTCAGCGCCGATGCGGGCGGCTTCCGCAAGCTGTGGGAGCTCGCCGCCGCGCTTGCGCGCCGTGGCGAGGACGTGGAGGTGCTGTACCCGCGACTGGGCGGTCACCGGCCGCTCCGCCGCGTTCCCTCCCGCGCCTATGCCGTCATCGACTGCTGGATCGCGCGCCCTGCCACGGCCTACGCGGCGATGCTTGGGGCCGCGCTCTCCACGCGTCCGCGCCCGAACGTCGTCTACTTCAGAGCCGGCATGAACGTGTTGCCCGTGCTGCTGCGGCATGCCCTGGGCAGCCGCGTGGTCCTGGAGGTCAACGCCGATCCGCTCGAGTTCATGGACGTCGAAGGGGCGGGACAGGCGGCGCGGCGGATCGCGCGCGCGGCGCTGCGCCTCAGCGCGCGCGCGAGCGATCTGATCGTCGCGGTGACGCCGGGCCTCGGGCGCCGTCTGATCGAGGAGTACGGCGTGCGGCGCGACCGCGTCGTCGTGATTCCGAGCGCCACGGACAGCGCCCACTTCACGCCGGTGGAGGCGGCGGTCGCGCGCCGGCAGCTCGACCTGCCGGCCGAGCGTCCGACGATCGGCTTCGTCGGCCTGTTCTATCGGCATCAGGGTGTGCCGACCCTGCTGCATGCCCTCACGAAGCTGCGTCCGCGCGTGCCCGGACTGCTCGCCCTCGTCGTCGGCGACGGGGCGATGCGCCGCGAATGGGAGGCGCTGGCGGCCGCGCTCGACCTCGGTGACACCGTGCGCTTCACGGGCCAGGTTCCGTACGCGAGCGTCCCCGCCTATTTCAACGCCATGGACGTCGTGGTCGCGCCGTTCACCGCGCACCGGGGCGAGACGTCGCCGTTCAAGGTCCTCGACGCACTCGCGTGTGCGCGTCCGGTCGTGGCGTCCGATCTGCCGTCGGTCCGTCCGCTCGGTGAGAGCGGCGCGCTCGTGCTCATCCCGCCCGACGATCCATCGGCGCTGGCGGACGCCGTGGCCAGCCTCCTCGCGGACCCCGGACACCGCATCGCGATCGGGTGGAAGGGGCGCGGCTACATCGAGCAGCACGCGAGCTGGGACCGCGCCGCCGCCACGCTCGTCGACGCGCTCGCACGGCGATGAAGATCGTCATCCTGACGAAGCGCACCTTCGCTCATGGCTTCGGCGGGGTCGAGGCGTACGTGCACGGTTTCGCGCGCACGGCGGCCGAGCTCGGTCACGACGTCGTCGTCCTGGCCAGCGCGCATCCGGGCGGAATCACCCACGAGTCGCGCGACGGCTACGTCGTCGAGTACCTCGTCGGCACGTCGCCGGGTCTGTACTCGACGGCCTTGTGGCGGTGCAGCGCCGCCGCCGTGCGCCGCCACGCGCCGTACGACCTGCTCTACAGCACCAACCTCGCCGGCTATGGCGCGGCGATGACCGGCGTGCCCGGTCCGCACGTGGTCTGGTGCACGGGGCGGAGTCTTTCGCACCTGCGAAGCGAGTGGCATGACCGCGCTGGCCTCCGTGACCTCAGCGGGTATCCGAAAGCCGCGCTCGCCGTGGTCCATCAGGCCTGGCTCGAGCGGCGCTTGCAGCGCCGCGTCGACACCGTCGTCGCCGAAGACGTCGTGACCTACGCGGCGCTGCGCCGCCGCGGCTGTCCGGTGCGGTACTCGGCCACCGGCGTCGATACGTCGCGCTTCCGGCCCGAGCCCGTCCACCGACGGGACACGCGCGCCGCTCTGGGAATGCCGGCCGACGCGGAGGTGCTGGTGATGGCGGCCGCCATCAATCGTCAGAAGGGCATCGGGCTCGGTGCCGAGGCGTTCGCCCGGCTGGCCGCGACACGCCCGCGGCTTCATCTGGCGGTTCTCGGCGACGGGCCCGACCGTCGGCGACTCGAAGCCCTCGCCCGCGCTGGCGCCGGAGGCGCGCGCGTACGGTTCGCCGGCGTCGTGGACGAGCCCGACATGGCGCGCTACTACGCGGCGGCCGACATCATGCTGTATCCGACATTGCGCGCCGAAGGCATGCCACGCGCGATCCTGGAAGCCATGAGCAGCGGCCTGCCCGTCGTGGCGACGGATCGCGGCGGTCTCCGGACCGCCGTACGGGACGGCGAGACCGGCGTGTTGCTCCGGCGTGCCTCCGCCGACGCGGTGGCGACGGCGGTCGCGGCACTGCTCGACGATCCGGCGCGCCGCCACTGGCTCGGCGAGCGCGCCGCCGCGCTCGTGCGCGAGCAATTCGAGCTTCGCGCCACCGTGGCCACGCTCCTCGATGCCATCGGCGACACGAGCCTGCTCGAGCATGGACGCGCGTAGGGCGGCGCGGCTCGTCTTCTCCTTCGCGCCCGTGGCCGGGCTGGTGGCGCGACCCGAGCCCCGGCCCGAGGGCATCAGCGCCATCGTCCGGGTGCGCGGCGAGGAGGAGTGGCTCGAGCCGGCCGTGCTGTCCATCCGCGACTTCGCAGACGAGATCGTCATCCTCGACAATGGCGCCTCCCCGACCGCGCGTGCCGCCATCGAGCGCGTGCAGTCGAAGCTCGGTGAGCGTCTGGTGCGCGTCGACTGCCCACTCCTCGACATCTTCGAAGTCTCCAACCTCGGTCTGGCGCGCGCGCGCTATCGATTCACCGTCCGCTGGGATGCCGATTTCGTCGGACACACGGATGGCCCGGGAAACCTCGGCGAGCTGCGCCACCACCTGCTCGGTCTCGACCGGCGCCGCTATTTCGCCGTGCGTCTGCCGGCCGCCGAGGTCGCGGGCGACCTGCGCCACCAGTTTCCGGATTGTCGGATCCGGCACGATGGCCTGGCGCACACGGCGTCGACGCGCACACGGTTCGTCCGCGTGCGACGCGAGACGCCCACGGCGTCGCTCGCCATTGCGGAACGAGTCCTCCGCGACCGGCCACGCCTCGCCTTCGCGCTCGAGTCGCTCGCACTGCCGCGCTACTACGCCGTCCTGAATTGGCCGCGCATCGCGTACTTCCATGTTCACGTGAAGCCCGCGGCGCACCTCTTGCTCCGTCATTTCTGGCTCGAGTGGCTCGCCGAGCCGGACACGGGGCGCTATCCCTCGCTGGAGTCGTACGCCCTCCACCAGGCCCGCGTCCGCTGGGGCATCGACGATCCCGAGGCGGCGGCCGCGCACCTGATGAGGCAGCTGTGGGCCGGCCTCGTACCGTTCGACGAAAGCCTGTGCGGTCCGTATCCCGAGCTGCTGCGTGGCCACGTCGAAGAAGGCCGGTACGCCGTCGAATACGCCGGCGGCAGGATCGTGGGGCGCCGCGAGGCGCGGCCATGATCGCGTGCCCCGTGTGCGACGGCACCATCCTGACTGCCGCCTCGGTGCCGAGGGAGCCAGGGCTCGTGCGCTGCGCCGCGTGCTCTCTGGTGTTCCGGCCGGGCGCGGACGACGATCCGGTTCGCGCGGCGTTGTCGGACAGTGAGCGACGCCTCGAAGAACGGGTCGCGGAGCGCCGGGCCAAGCACTTCGAGGCGCTGCTTCGAATCGCGGGCACGCCGGGCCGCCTGCTGGACGTCGGCACCGGAGTCGGCACGCTCCTGCGACTGGCCGGCGAGCGCGGATGGCGGGCCGTCGGCGTGGACGTCGATCCGGCGGTCGTGGCCTATGCGCGCGCGCGGGGCCTCGACGTCCGCCTCGGTGAGCTCGGCAAGCTGGAGCTGCCGGCCTAGAGCTTCGACCTGTTGACGCTCTGGAACGTGATCGACTTCGTGGCCGATCCGGTGGCGATGCTCCACGAGTGCCACCGTGTGCTCGTCCCCGGCGGGCGCCTCTTCGTCCGCACACCGAACGTGCCGTGGCAGCTGCGGGGCGCGCGACTCACACGTCTCCTCACCGCGGTCGGACTTGCGCGTGCGATGAGCGGACGCGCGCGGTGGCTGGCGATCTTCCATCGCTCGAACTTCGCGCCGGCCACCCTGCGCCTCGCCCTCGCGCGCGCGGGCTTCAAGCCGATCGCGCTCGCGAACAGCGCGCCGATCAGCGGCGACCCTTATCTCGGGCTCGGCACCACGGGCGAAGCCGTGGTGCGTCTCGGCAAGCGCGTGGTCTTCGCCGCCGTCGAGACGGCGGCGCGCGCCAGCCGCGGCCGGTGGCTGCTCGGACCGTCGATCGAGGCATGGGCGAGGAAGCCGGCGTGACCGCCCTCCGTGTCGTGCACATCGCGGAGTCGACCGGGTGGGCCGGCGGCGAGCGCTATCTGCTCGCCCTCGCCCGCGAGCTCGATCGCCAGCGCTTCCAGCTGTCGGTCATCGTCCCCGACGACGGGCCGCTGGTGGAGCGGCTCCACGCGCTCGACATCGAGACGTGCCGCGTGCCGCTCAACGATCGGCTGGTGAGCCCGAGCGCGCTCCGCGCGCTGCTCCGCGCCCTCGGGCGGCTCCGCCCGGTCATCGTGCAGTCGCACGGCGCGCGCTCGAACGTGTACACGCGGCTGGCCGCGCGCTACGCGGGCGTGCCGGTCGTGCTGTCCACCGTGCACAACTCGCTGTACGACTACGAGATCGCCGGCTGGCGTCGCGCGCTGTACGTGCTGGCGGAGCGACTCACGAGTCCGCTGGCCGATCGCATCATCGCGGTCTCCGAGGCCATCGCGCACGATCTTGTCGAGCGCTATCGGATCGACGCCGGGCGCACGGCCGTGGTGCACAACGGCATCGACGCATGGGCATTCCGGCCGACGCGCGGCGCGGCCGCTCTGCGGCACGAGCTGCGCGTGCCGGGCGGCCGGCGCGTGGCGCTGATGGCCGGGCGCATGACGCCGCAGAAGGGCTGGGACGTGCTGCTCGAGGCGGCCGCGCGGCTGGCCGCCGTCCGCGATGATCTGTTCTGGCTCTTCGTGGGCGACGGTCCGCTGCGCCCGGCGCGCGAGCGCCGCGCGGCCGAGCTCAGCGTGCCCGGATCGTTCACGGGCGCGCGCGCCGACATGGCCGACGTCCTCGGCTGCGCCGACCTCGTCGTGCTCGCCTCGCGATCGGAGGGACTGCCGTTCACGCTGCTCGAGGCGATGGCCCTCGGCAAGCCGGTGGTCGCCACGCGTGTGGGCGGCGTGGCCGAGGTGGTCGAGGATGGCCGCAGCGGACGGCTGGTGCCGCGCGACGATCCCGACGCGCTGGCGACGGCGGTGGCCGCCGTGCTCGAGGCGCCCGACGCGGCGGCCATGGGCGCACGCGGCCGCGCGCGCGTGCAGACGGCGTTCACGCTCGACAGCATGGTGCGCGGCCTCGAGGCCGTGTACGCCTCCGCGCTCCAGGCGCGCGAGCTGGTGCGCGCCTGATGTGCGGCATCGCCGGCTACGTCGGCCCCGTGGGGCCGGAGCTTCTGCCGGCGATGGTGAAGGCGCTCGCCCACCGCGGGCCCGACGATTCGGGCCTGCACGTCGACGGCGATGCGGGCCTCGGCATGACGCGGCTGGCCATCATCGATCTCGTCACCGGACGTCAGCCGATGAGCACCGACGACGGCTCGGCCTGGCTCGTCTTCAACGGCGAGATCTACAACTACCGCGCGTTGCGGACCGAGCTGGAGGCGCGCGGTCACGTCTTTCGCACGCGCAGCGACACCGAGGTGCTCTTGCGCGCCTGGCAGGCCTACGGCGAGCAGTGCGCCACGCGGCTGGCGGGGATGTTCGCCTTTGCGCTCTGGGACGCCCGACGTCACGTGCTCGTGCTCGGGCGCGATCGTCTCGGCAAGAAGCCGCTGTACTACTGGCAGGGCGACGGCGTGTTCCTGTTCGCGTCCGAGATCAAGGCGCTGCTCTGCCATCCTGCCGTGCCGCGCGCGCTCGATCCGGAAGCGTTCCATCACTACCTCGCCTTCGGCTACGCGCCCGCCCACCGGTCGATGCTCGCCGGCGTCGGCAAGCTCGCCGCCGCGCACGTCGCCGTGCTCGAGCGTGGCCGGCTCGTCGCGCGCCGCTACTGGTCGCTGCCGCCCGCGGCGCCGGCCGCGACGATCGGCTTCGACGAGGCCGCCGCGCGCGTGCGCGCCGGCGTGCGAGAGGCGGTGCGCATGCGCCTCGAGAGCGACGTGCCGCTCGGCGTGTTCTTGAGCGGCGGCATCGACTCGGCCGCCGTCGTG
>DASTCJ010000230.1:0-10602 GCA_035605575.1 Candidatus Methylomirabilota bacterium | reverse complement strand
GTGACTCGCCTGACATCACACGGTCATGGGACTGTATGTGGCGGCTTTGTGGCGCTATCCGGTCAAGACGCTCGCGGGAGAGCTTCTGTCGACGGCAGCGATCGGCTTCAACGGCGTTCCCGGCGACCGCGGCGTCTGGGTCATCGGCCCCGAAGGCGTCCGGACGTCGCGTCGGCACTACCGCTTGCTGGGCTTGCGTGGCACCTTGAATCAGCAAGGGCACGCGCTCGTTAACGGTCATCAGTGGGAGAGTCCGGAAGCGCTTGCGCTTGTCAAGCAGGCGGCCGGCGACGAAGCGTGGCTTGCGGCTTCCGATGCACACGACCGTTTCGACGTCCTGCCCCTGCTGGTGGCAACCGATGGCGCCGTCGCTGCGTTCGGGCGCGACGTTCGCCGCTTGCGGCCGAACATCCTGATCGCCGGCGTCGATGGCCTCGCCGAGCGCGACTGGCCGGGCGCGGAGCTGCACATCGGCAGCCTGATTGTGCGTCTCGATTCGCTCCGGGCTCGATGCCCGATGACGACAGTCGACCCCGACACTCTCGAACGCGACGCCGAAGTCCTGCGCGACATCGGCCGACGCTTCCGTGGCCGCCTGGCCCTCAACTCGGACGTCGCCCGTCCGGGCACGATCGCCATCGGTGATCCAGTGACGCTAGTACGCCCGCACTAGCAGGCACGATCGGCGATTCGCGCACCTCGCGGCGTCACGAGCAGGTTGCGAATTCGTCCCTGACACCAGACTCTTCAAGTCTTTCCACTGCCGTCAGGGAGCAAGCGTGTCCACCGTAGGCGCGAGCGTCAAAACGCCACGAAGGGAAACTCCGGCGCGACCCCGAGATAGACCTGTCCCACCGTCTCCAATCGACTATCAGACACGAAGCCGTGGTGACGGACGGTCTGCGCGTCGCGGAAGTGACGCTCGAGCCGGCTCCGCGTATAGATGCCGCTCGTACCGCCCATACGGTGCATGAGATCGGTCGCCCGGGCTGCGGTGCGCACGGCCCACGTGCTGGCCAGCATGAGGTCTGCCTTGTCCTCGAGCGTGAACGGCTGCTGCGCGACTGCGCGCTCCCACGCCCTGGTCAGCGCGTCGTAGAAAAAGAGGCGCGCCGATCGAGCCATCGCTTCTGCTTCGGCGACGGCGGATTGAACCGCACCCCGATCACGCGCCCTCTTCATCGAACCGAGTGGGACCTTGGTGGTCACAATGTCGCGCAGCTCGCGGATGGCGCCGCTGGCGATCGCCAGCGCGACGGGGGCGATAATCGGGTAGGTCGCGGCGAGCGCAGGCATCCGGTACAGCGGCCCGTCGAACGGCGAAGACGCGATGGAATCGGGCTCGACACGGAAGGCCCGCGACTCTGGTACGAACACGCCGTTTGCCTCGATATCGTTGCTATCGGTGCCGCGCATCCCGAGGGAGCTCCAGGTGTCGATGATCTCGACGTCGGTCGTGCGCATGACGACGGAGATGAAGTCCGGCCCGGCTGGCGTCATGCGCGGCTCGTCGCCATCGAACACGATCGCACTCATCAACGCCCAACGGGAATCATGGATGGTGCTCGCCAGCGGACCACGCCCCGTGATTCGGTAACCGCCGGGCACTTCTTCAGCCCGGTGGGGAGGGGCGAACGACGCGGCCATCATTAAATCGGGGCCGTCCTCGTACAGTTCGGCGACGCCTTCGGGCGACATGCGCGATGTCCACCATGCGCCGGTGTTGACCTGAAACGCCCAGCCCGCGGCACTGTCGAACGTGGACACCTCCTCGACGACGCGCGCGAACGTCACCGGATCCACCTCGAGACCGCCGAGAGCCCGAGGCGTGAACAGACGGAAGAGTCCCGCGGCTCGAAGCGCATCGACCACCGGCGGCGCCAGCCGGCGGTCGCGCTCCGTCGTCTCGACGTGCTTCGAGATGACGGATCCGACGTCGCGCGCGGCGGCGACGATGCCCTCGTCTACCTCGACACGGGTGGCAGACGAAGGGTCTACGGAAGCGACGGTTGACTGCGACGACATTGTCATAAGCGAACCCTCCGAAGCAGTGCCGGCTCCCTCAGTTACGGCCGGCAGACGTAATAAGCGTTCAGCGGATCTCCCTCCACTCTTGAGACATCGACGGACGCGAATCCGGCCTCCGCCACGAGCTCGCGCGCCTTCTCCTCGCCCCAACAGGCGCCCAGTCCCTCGCCGCCCTGCGCCAGCGAGACCGTCATGCAGTGCATCGTGGACACCGTGAAGAGGAATGGCGCCAACGGATTGTCCAGATTGCCTTCAAGGTGACTCGACGCGGCGATATCCACCATCAGAAAAACGCCACCGGTGCGCAGCGCCTCGCGAATCGCACGGAGGACGCGTCGTGGCGCGGCCTGATCGTGAATGGCGTCAAACGCGGTGATGAAATCGAACGCCGCGGGCGCCGAGAAGGTCGCCGCATCCTGGGCCACAAACCGGGCGTTGGTCAGACGGGCGGCCTCGGCTTCAGCCCGGGCTGTCGCGATGGCCCCGGTCGCAATGTCCACACCCACGAACCGGCTGCGTGGAAATCGTTGTGCCATCATGCGGATGGCCACGCCCTCGCCGCAGCCGATATCGAGGACGTCAGTACCGGCCTCGAGTCGATCGACGAGGCCAGGCACGAGCGGAAGTGTGCAGGTCAGCAACGTGGCTTCGAGTGTGGTGTGGCTGCTCTCGGCCATGAGCGCATGGAAACGCTCAAACGCGCGGTAATCGACGCCACCGCCTTTTCGGAACACCTCGACGATAGCGCTCTCGACCTGGCCAAGCATTGCCACGATCTGCGCCAGCTCCGCGAGGTTGTCAGGCCCAGCGGCGCGGGTCAGCGACGCGGCATGCTCCCTAGGCAGCCAGTACGTGCGCGCCGCCGGGTCGTATTCGATGATTCGGCCTGTGACCAACGCGCCGAGCCACTCGCGCACGTACCGTTCGTTCAGACCGGCCGCCGCGGCGATCCGATCCGACGTCGCCGGTTCCAATGTGGCGAGCGTATCGAGCAAGCCGGTGCGATGGCCCACGCTGAGCATCAGCGACAGGAAGCCGCCATTGACGATGTCGAGCGCGTGCTCCGCAAAGGCTTGGGTCCGTGTCGTATCCAGGACGGTGCTCATGTCCATCCCTTACCTCAGTGTTGAAGAAATCGAACGCGGATCAGCCACGGACGCGAACGCAGAGCGTCCGTTCCGCTTCGTCAGAGCCGGACAATCGAGAGCAGGTACTCCTGCGGCAGCCGCAAGCTGCCATCGGTCGCCTCGTTCGCGCGCTTCCAGACGTCGACAACGCCTGCTCGCATTTCGCTGAAGCGTTCCCCCAGCATCGCCTTCGCCGTCACCATCGGCGGAAAATGCGCCATGAAGAAGTCGGCAAACGATTCGAGCGACTCCCACTCGATCCGGTTCACATGGCGCTCGAATTCGAACTTGGTCGCGACGTCACCAAAGAGTTCGCGCACGTGATCCTCGCGGCCCCACAGCGCCGGCGGCGAGGCGTAGTCGGGCGGCGGCGGCATATAGGGTGCCGCCGCTTTCGAGAGGTCGCCGAACACGCCCTCGGGTGTCCACGTCGCGGTGACAATGGCGCCTCCGCGGCGGCACACTCGCGCCATCTCCTGGGCCGTTCGCTGGTGACGCGGAGCGAACATGTGGCCGAACGTCGAGAGCACCCGGTCGAAGCTCCCGTCCTCGAAAGGCAGATGCTCGGCGTCGCCCTCTCGCCACTCGATCTCGAGCCCTTCCGTCCTGGCTCTGGCCCGGCCCACCTCAAGCAGTTTGGCCGCAAGGTCGAGCCCAGTCACGTGAGCGCCGGCCCGGGCCGCGGGCCAGGCAGCGTTTCCGGTGCCGCATGCGACATCGAGTACCCGCATCCCCGGCGTGATGCCGGCGCGCGTCACTACGAGCTCGCCGACGTCGGCGATGTAGGGCGAGCACGCGCTGTAATCGCCGCCCTCCCACGTGGCGCGCTGCCTGGTCTTGAACTCGTCCAGCTGAAGAACGGGCATGGGAATACCTCCTCGTAAGGTTCTACGTTTCTGCCATGAGTGCCGCAGACGGGCCGGACGTTACAGCAGGAGGGTTAGAGGCGAGACCAGCCGCGGAAGGCCGTGAGCAGCGCCTCGCGAGCTTCGGGCGAAAGCGACTCTTCGGGCAGGCGCCCGAGTACGCGGATCGTCTCGCGAAACTGTTCCAGGTAGGTCCGGCAGGCCTCGCACTCCGTGAGGTGCGCCTCGAACCGAGCCCGGTCGATAGGCGAGAGCCGGTCCTCGAGATAGTCGGTCACGAGCTCCACCAGCTCCCGGCACGGCAATTCCGGCAGGTCCGTCACGATCACGTCGCCTCCGTCGCGGCAAAGTACCGCTCGAGCGCATTGCGGACCCGCGAGCGTGCCCGGTGCAGCAGCACTCGTTGATGAGTGTCCGTGATTCGGAGAATGTTACAGACCTCGGTGGATTGGAGTCCTTCGACATCGCGCAGGAGAACGACTTCACGCTGCGTTGACGGGAGCGCATCGATCGCATCGAGGATCACGCTGCGCGTCTCTCGAACGAGCAGCTCCGCTTCCGGCGTGCGCCACTCTGTAGGCTCGGCGGCCCAATGGTGAGGCCATCGGGGATGGTTGGCGGGCAGAAACCGGACCGGATCGACGACGGGGCCCGACTCAGATGAGGTAGTGACGATGCGCCGCTCTGTACGGGCGCGTGACCGCGCACAGTTCACGACGATGCCGAGCACCCAGGTGCGAAGAGAGGAGCGGCGTTCGAACCGATCCAGCGAGCGCAACACTGTCAGCCACGCGTCCTGCACGACCTCCTCCGCAACCGCACGACTCTCGACGTGCGAGAGCGCCAGGCGAAGCATCATGCCGCTCCAGTTTTCGACGACCTCACTGAAGGCGCGCTCGTCCCCCTTCTGCAGCCCCCTGATGAGCGCATCATCATCGCCATGACTGTGAGTCGGTCCAGAAGGTTTCGAAGAATGCACGCTCGTGCCGTCACCTATGTTGGATCTTAGCGACGTTGCTTTGTGGCGCAATGGGCTTCAGAACAAGTGCTGAACAGGTGTATTCTGCCGTCTTGCGTGCCCCTTCGGCACAGCGCCGCGGAGTGCCATGGATTCCCATGAGGCCGCAGGCCTCGCCGGCTCATTCGGTGTCCAGTCGACCGATGGAACGACGATCAGGGTCTGGGTCCAAGGCAAGGGTCCGCCGATCGTGCTCGTGCACGGGTCGTTGCGTGATCACACGATCTTCGAGCCGCTGGTTGCGCACCTGCAACCAGCCATGACCACATACGCGATCGACCGTCGAGGGTTCGGAGCCAGCGGCGACGGCGACGGATACACCATCGAGCAGGAGTTCGAAGATGTCGCGGCCGTGGTGGACGCCATCGCGGCCCGCGCCGGATCCGTCGCCCTCTGGGGCCACTCGTACGGCGCGGGCTGCGCCATGGGTGCTGCGGCGCTCACCAATAACGTGTCGCGCGTGATCCTGTACGAACCCGGATTGGGGATTGCCTATCCGCCGGGGTGGCTTGAAACTCACGAGGAAGCGCTCGCGGGGGGCGATGCCGAGAAAGTGATCCGCGCCGTGCTGATCGACATCCTCGAGATGAGCGAGGAGGACGTTGAGACCAGACGTGCGGCGCCGCAGTGGCCTGCGTATCTGAACGCCGCAGCGACGGTGCTTCGAGAGGCTCGAACCGAGCATACTTGGGTCTACCGGCCGGGCGCCCTCGACCGCGTCGACGCGCCGACGCTCGTCCTGGTCGGCGCGGAGACGTCGCCTCCGCTGATGCGATCCACGCTGCGAGCCGCCGCGGCGATTCCTGGGGCACGCACGCAGGTGCTCGGGGGCCATGGACACCTGGCCTGCATCACCGACCCGAGCTTGATCGCGTCGATTATCACGCAGTTCTGCGGCATCGGAGGTGCGCCCTCTTGACAGGCGCTGCCGCTCCCGGCCGCCGGCTACCTCCGTGAGTGGTTGTGCTCCACGACGTCAGACGGGCGGCACGCTGTACCTTTCGGTGGTGCTCGGACCTGCGTGTAGATTTTTAGCCTTCGCCTCGAATGCAACCGACCAGTGGGGCTCGGAGATGCGTCAACTCTTCAGGCGTGACATTGACACGCGGTGGGAACCGTGGCCAAGCCCCATGTAAATGGCGAAATCAATAACGTCGTTCTTCTGTTTGGGACTGCTGGCCTGTTCAGCCCAGCAAGCGAGTGAGTCCACGACGGCGTCTCATGCGGCACCAAGAATACGCGCCTCGACGGAGTGGTCTATGAGCCGGGCGGTCCTCGATGGCCTCACGCTCGCCTACGAACGCGCCGGCTCGGGTGATCCGATCGTGTTCATACACGGAGCGCTCATTGCAGACGTGTTTCGGCCGCTTTTCACCGAGTCTGCACTCGCGAGTGGGCATGAGCTGGTCGTTTATCATCGCCGCGGCTACGCGGGCAGCACGCACGCTGCCGGCGCACTCACGGTTGCGCAACATGCCGCGGATTGCCGCGCCTTACTGCGGCACCTCGGCATCGAGCGTACTCACATGGTCGGGCACTCATACGGCGGTGCCGTCGCACTCCAGCTGGCGCTCGACTCACCGGAGTTGATCGAGTCGTTGGCGCTACTCGAACCGGCGGTCTTCGGCGGTCAAGCGTATCTGGATGCACTATCGAAGGGTCAGGAACGCTCTCGACGAGAGGGCGCCGAAGTCGTGATCGACGACTTCCTGAAAATGCGGTTTGGAGCGGACTACCGCCCCCGACTTGATCGGGTGCTGCCAGGTTCCTTCGCCCAAGCCGTCGTGGACGCCCCGACATGGTTCGAGCAGGAGATCCCCGGTTTGGGAGCGTGGACGTTCAACGAGGATGAGGCGCAGCGAATCACGCAGCCGGTCCTGGCTGTGCTCGGCGGGGAAAGCGACACGCTCTGGCCTCGCTTTGGCGAGACCCATCGGCGGCTTCTGTCGTCGCTGCCCAATGTCGAGGGTGTCGTCATTGCAGGTGTGAACCACGGGATGTTGGTCCAGGATCCCGCTGCGGTCGCCTCGACGCTTGCCACGTTCTTCCGGCGCCATCCAATCTCCCGCTGACATCGCGCAAATGCTTGCGCGGCTTCGATCCGTGACCCTCGGCCTGCGGCCGCATCCGAGGCGTGCTCAAAGCCCTGAATTCAATGATGCTGGAAAAGCGTGAAACCGGAGCGCGACGCAATCGACCGAATTAATCCTGTTCCAGGTGGGTGGCAAGCGCGAGCCGTTGATGATCATCGCGACGCCTCCGCGCGGCAAGGCACCATCTTCCGCTACTTACGTCCCCCTTCAAGGCGCAGAAACCGGGCCGCGTTGTTGTAGAAGATGTCTCGCTTCTCCTCGGCGGTCAGGTAATTCGCCTCCTCGATCGCTTCGATCGCCTCGTCAATCTTCTCGGGCCATCGCATCTGGTCGGAGCCAAACATCAAGCGGTTCCCGAGGCCGGCGCGAACGAGGGCCTCGACGTACCGGTGAAACGCAGAGCGCGGGATGATCCACGTGATCGTCGACAGATCGCCGTAGAGTTGAGGATATTGATACATCATCGCGATCATCTCGTCGAGGAACGGATACCCGCTGTTCTCGACGAACACTCTGAGGTTCCTATGTCGAACCAGCACCTCCTCGAGGAGGAGCGGACGGCCCGCGGCCGAGCGGAACCCCGGTACCGGTGGACCAATCCCTTCGGTGTGAATGAGGACAGGGACATCGAACTCCTCCGCCAGTGCAAAGTACGGGGCCAGCGCCGGATCGTTTGGCGCCACGCCCATGAGCTGCGATCCGATCTCACCCATGCCGGCCAGGCGTCTCGCCGTGTACTCCTGCCTGAGCATCTGCGGCGTGAGCTCACCGGGCTTCTCAATGAAGGGCGAAGCGATGAACCGGCCGGGGGCCGCCGCGACCCAGTTCTGGACGATGCCCAGGTCGGCGCCGCTCAGGAATCCCAGGACGATGTTGTGGCGGTGCATCGCGTCGAGGGTCTTCCGCAATGACTCCTCCGGCGTCGCCGTCGCAGCCCCTTCGGGCTGACACGGGCGTGGGAGGCATGGAGGTGGGGCTCCAGCGGGAAGATTGAGCGGGATATGGTGCGCATGCATGTGCATGTCGATCACCGGAGCGCGCTGTTGAGCGGAAAGCGCGGCGTACGAGAGGCCCGCAAGCATGACTAGTACGGACACGAGCCCGTTACGCATACTGCCTCCCAGCGGTTGTCGCTCTGGCCGCAGCGTCGTCTTTTTTTGACAGTCGCGTGGAAACGATGTGGTCGACGATGTGCTCGGCATCGCGCCCCACACCTCCCACCAGCGCCGAACTCAGCGAGTAGAGAAAGAGGAGCCCAATGAAGTAAAGACCCGGACAGGCGTCGACGATGCCTCTATCATGAACGGGAAGGCCATTGTGGCTGGGCAGCGAGAGATCGATCCAGTTGTAATTGGGTGCGTAGCCGGTGCACCAAATGACGTTCGACACCTCGAGGACCCTTCCATTCTCGAGGATGGGATTTCCATTCTTCACCCCGGTCATACGCGGCACTCGTTCGATGCCTGCCGGGGCAAAGTCCTTTCGTCGCACCCTCCCGAGGGGAATTCCACGAGGGGGATCGAGAAAGTGGTCGCGGAGCTTCCTTCCAAGCGCCGTCTTGACCGTCAACCGGGTTGCCACGAACCACATCATGGGCGTGAGCAGGTGATCGAGACGAGTTCCGGCCCGGGCAGGCTCCTGCCCCGTGTCCGGGCCGGATAACCATGTCTGATGATGGGGAGCGAGTTCCATGGCGATCTCCGCCCCGGAGTTCCCGGCGCCCACGACCAGCACTGCGCCTTTCTGAATTTGGGATGGGTTGCGGTACTCCTTCGAGTGGAGTTGGACGATGCTCTGATCCAGCTCGCGCGCGAACGACGGAACTCTCGGGTTGTTGAAGGCGCCGGTCGCCACGACCACGTTCTCGGCGGAGAGCGCCTGCTGACCACATGTCACTTCGAATCGATCCCCCGTCTTCGCCAGCCGGTCGACCTTGACACCGGTTCGGACAGGAAGCTCGAATGCACGGGCATACGCGTCGAGATAGTCGGCGGTCTCGTCCTTTGTCGGATAGGCCCCGGGCGAACCCGGAAACGGCATTCCCGGCAACCCGTTGTAACGGCCCGGTGTAAACAGACGCAACGAATCCCACCGCTTCCGCCAGGCAGCACCGACGCGGTCGTTCTCGTCGAGGATGACGAACGGCAGCCCCCTTTGTTTGAGGTAGTAGCCGACAGCCAAGCCTGCTTGGCTTCCACCGATGACGACTGTTCCAAGCTGCTGCTCAGTCATTGGTGCTTCGATGGAGATCAGCTTGCCATTCCGGTCGCTCTGCCCACGGCCGGCGCGATGTTCTGATTCATGCGGAACAGGTTCGCAGGGTCGTACTTCTGCTTGAGCGCAGCCAGCCGCTGGTAGTTGGCGCCATAAGCGGCCCTGACCCGACTCTCGCCCTCGTCACCGAGATAGTTCACATAGACGCCCTGCTCCAGGAATGGCTCCATGGCGCCGTAGCAGGAGCGTCCCCACGCGATGTTGTCGTGCGACGCCGCCGGGTCACGCCATGCCCTGAGAACGAGGCAACTGTGCTGTGCGCGTCGATGGCTGAAGGCGGTGTCCCGCTCGCCGACCCGGCCGATCGCGCCCCCCAAGTGTTCGATCGCCACGGCTGCGAACGGCGAGGGAACATCCGCCGCGAAGAAATCGACGAGCGTCTCGATCGCGTCGTCACTGAAGGTGCGGAAGAAACCGCTCTTCCAGTAATGACAGAAGCCCGGCGCGAGGACCTCCGTCAGCAGGTTTTGGATGCGGGCGTACGGAGAGGGACCAATGGTGTCTACGATCGGAGAACCGAACTGCCGAAGGGGCCGCAGGACGCGCTCGCCATCGTCGATGGATCCGCAATAGCACACGATGAAGGCGAGCGCGGGACCTTCCGGGCCCGAAAGCAGTGTGGCATCGGCCCTCACCTCGTCCGGCGCGGCCAGGGACCAGTCGCGGTAGAAGCGCAGCGTCTCCTTCGCCCGATCCAGAGGGAAGATCAGCTCGCCACCGAGCACGGGACCCACCGGGTGTACGCGATATTCGAACGAGGTCACCACCCCGAAATTTCCGCCGCCGCCGCGAAGCGCCCAGAAGAGATCGGCATTATCTTCGACGCTCGCCTTCAGCACGCGTCCGTCTGCGGTCACGACGTCGGCTGAAATCAGGTTGTCACAGGCCAGCCCGTACTTGCGGTTCAGGTACCCGATTCCTCCGCCGAGTGTCAGTCCCGCGATGCCCGTCGTTGGAACAATCCCGCCAGTCGATGCCAGCCCGAACGCCTGGGTTTCGCGGTCGAAGTCGCCCCATGTCGCGCCGCCTTCCGCGCGAGCCGTCTGTGTAACGGGATCCGCCCGCACGCTGCGCATCCGCGACAGGTCGATCACGAGTCCGTCGTTGCACACGGCATTCCCGGTCACACCATGGCCGCCGCCTCGAATCGAGACGAGGAGATTGTTTTCGCGAGCAAACATCACGGCCTCCCTCAC
>DASTCJ010000236.1:0-2134 GCA_035605575.1 Candidatus Methylomirabilota bacterium | reverse complement strand
GCAGTGGCCTGGTTCGAGATCTCGATCTGATCAGGCCAGTTCGGAATCCAGTAGCTGAGCGGCGGCACGACGCCGCCCGGCGTGGCGGCGGCCTCGGCGCGCCGCACCGTTTGGCCGAGCCCGGCGAGGACCGGCTCGGTGAGGGCAGAGGCACCCACGAACGCGCCCACGACGTGAAGGAAGGAACGCCTATCCATGAATGGCCTCCGGCTCGTGGAGTTGAGGGCTGGATACTAGGGTGGGGCCCGGGAGCCGTCAAGAGGCGGAGCGTGCTATCTTCCCCGCCATGAGCTACCCGTCATGGGACACGATCCGCAACGGCACGTTCGCACGCGCGCGCAACTTCCCGATGATCGACGCCGACATGCCGACCTTCATGGGCCAGCCGCACGCGGTGACCACGAAGGATCTGGAGGGCGCCGACGTCGTGATCATCGGCGCGCCGTACGTGGCGAGCTGGCAAGAGTACGCCGGCGTCGCGAAGACGGAGTGGATCGCCGGCCCCAAGCGCGTGCGCCAGCAGTCGATCCGCTATCAGACCGGCTACATCCAGGACCTGGACGTCGATGTGCTCGAGCACCTGCGGATCGTCGACTACGGCGACGCGGCCATCCCGCCGGAGGTCTTCGACCGGCCGACGGTCGACAACATCCTGCGCGCGCAGGCGGCGGTGGAGGAAAAAGTCAATCACGCCCTCGACGCCGGCGCGCTGCCCATCGTGATCGGCCAGAACTCGCCGTGCGGCTCGTACGCGATCGCCAAGCCCATCGCCGAGCGCAGCAAGGGCAACGTCGGTCACATCAGCATCGACACCCACTGGGACTCGCAGCCGCTCGATCGGCTCACCATGGATCCGCGCATCGCCGGCAGCGGGAGCTGGAAGGCGAAGATGTACGAGTTCCACAAGAACTTCACGCCACAGAACATGGTCGAGATCGGCGAGCGCGGCATGCTCGAGCGCAAGGAGATCGTGCGCGGCTTCATCGAGAAGGGCGCGCACTTCTACGGCATGTGGAAGGTCCGCCGCGAGCTCGGGATCGAGGGATTGTGCCAGGAGCTCCACCACGCGTACGACGGCACGGCCGACGTCTACGTGCATTTCGACATGGACGTGCTCGGTGGCGCCGGCCCCGCGCCCGGCGACATCCTCGGCGAGCTCGCGGAACCGATCGGCATGACCGACTACGAGGTCATCCGGCTCGCCCACGAAATCGGCAAGCGCGGCGTGTCCGGCTTCTCGTTCATCTGCATCCCGCCGGGCTCCGCCGTGATCTACCGAACGATCGTCTACGTGATCATGTACATGCTGGCCGGCCGGGTCCTCGCGCGCCAGAGATAGCGGTCAGCCTTCCGTCAGCGCGCGCGGGCACTGCGTCAGCACTTCGCAGCCGTCGGCGGTCACGCACACCGTCTCGCTGAAGCCTACCGAGCCGACCCCCGGCAGCAAGAGGTACGGCACGAGATGGAGCGTCATGTTGGCTTCGAGCAGCGTCGGCGAGCCCGCATCGAGGCTCACGCCGCCGCGCTCGATCCACGTCACGAACTCAATCCCGATACCATAGCCGGCGCGATGCAGGAAGAACTGCTCGCAGCCTTCCTTGGCGATGGCCTCGCGGGTGGCGCGATACACGTCGGAGGCCGGAATGCCGGCGCGCACGGTGCCCAGCGCGGCCGTCAATCCTGCGAGCGAGGCATCCGCGGCGCGCCGCAGCAGGTCGCTCGGCGCCCCGACAATGCCAGTGCGGATGAGGGCGGCGTCGTAATGACGCACGTTGGCGCCCATCTCGAGGAACACGACGTCGCTGCGCATCAGCGTCCGGCCAAGCCACGTCGCGTGGGCGAGGGCCGAGCGCGGCCCGGCCGTGATGTAGGTCGGGTTCCGCACGAAGTGGCTGCCGGCGAGAATCCGCGCCGGAAACACGGCGGCCGCGATCTCGCGCTCGTTGACGCCCTCGCGGATGGCGGCCAGTCCGGCGCGCATGCCGGCCGCCACCGCGACGGCGGCCTGCCGCATGTACGCGATCTCGGCGGGTGACTTCACCGCGCGCATCAGCTCGACGAGCCCCGAGACGTCGACCAGCTTCGCGCTCGGCAGCGCGCGCTGCAGCGCCTCGAAGAGGCGGACGGTGAGCCA
>DASTCJ010000015.1:0-4433 GCA_035605575.1 Candidatus Methylomirabilota bacterium | reverse complement strand
GTGTAGACGAAGTGGCCGTTTCCGTGCCGCGCGACGAGCAGACCGCTCTTCAGCGGCGCTTCGCCCGCGTCGCTACACGCGAGGATCGGGGTGAAGCGCTCGTCCCATCGGTCCGGGAAGTACAGACCACGCTCTTGCACCCAGCCGTCGAAGTCTGCCGGCGTGATCCGATTCGGCGTCGTGAGCACGGGATGCTCCGCAGCCAGGATGGTCACCGGTGCATGCTCATCGGTGACGCGGTCGCGCGACAGGTGAAGCTGGAACGGCGCCAGCCAGTTCTCGGGAAGGCGGTCCAGCGTGTTGTACTGCGCGACGACGGTGCCGCCGGCCTCGACGTACGCGAAGAGCGTGGCCAGGCGCTCGGCCAGATCCGTCCTCACGTTGAATGCTCGGACGCCAATCACGACGGCGCCGAGGCCGCGCAGGCGCTCGGGCGTGAGATCGGCGCCGGTCAGCGACGTGACGGAATAACCCATCTGCTCGAGCGCCGCGGGCAGTTCGTCGCCCGCGCCGGGCAGGTATCCGACGCGATGGCCACGAATCGCCAGATCGAGGGCCAGTATCTTGGCGTGCGCGGGCGGCTGCAGGAGCTGAAGCGGCAAGTGATCGTAGCGGACCTCCACACGCTGCTGAGTGAAGCGCCGGCCGTTGATCTCCACGCTCGCGCCGAATGCCGCAGTCGCGAGGCGCGGCGGCGCCGTCACCGTGAACGTGAAACGTGCGTGCTCGCCCGGAGCGCCGAGGCGAAAGCGCTGCGAGCCTGGGGTGACGGTCCAGCCGGCTGGTGTGTCGAGACGCAACGTGCCGGCGGCGCCCGCGCGCGCGGCGGTGACTTCCACCGCGACGGTACGTGCGGCACCGGGCGAGAAAAGCTGCACACCCGCGATGAACCGCAACGAGACCGGGGCGATGACCGTGAGCCGCCGGCGTAGCGCGGGGTTGAGGGGATCGGCGGGCGTCATCGGCTCGCCCGGAATGACCAGGCTCTGCCCGCCGACCTCGATGACATATTCGAGCGGGAGAACGGGCGGATTCTCCGGGCGGCCGACGAGCGAGGGATCGTCCACCGCAAAGGTCCCCGCCGTGCCGTCGCCTTGCAACCAGTACGGCTGAGTCGGCGGTGTGCCTGCCGGAACGATCCATGCCGTTTCGCGGACGATCGGCTGACCCGGGCGCAGATCAACGGCCTTGCCGATCGCGCCGTGCCCGCCCGGATGCCGCACCCCGATCCAGCGCACGGGCACGCGTGAGTGCACGACGAGGTGGTGACGTAGCTTGACGGTCTCGCCCGGGACGGCTTCGGCCCGATCGACGATCGTCTCGACCTCGAGCCCGACGCATGACTGGATGATGCGATCGAGCTGCGCGCGCTTGTCAGCGACGAGCGGATCGGTCGGCAGCGCGGCGAGCCGCTGTCGGATGGCGAGCAGCGCCGGCACAGAGGCCGCGACGTCCCGCGCATCGAAGCGCGCGATCACTTCATCGATGGACCGCGCAACCTCGTCGCCGCCCGGGAGGCGGCCCCATGTCGTATTCACACCCTCGAAGAGATCGCCAGTCGCCATGTCGCCGGCGAGGAGCACGAACGGCTCGACCCGTGAGCCCTCGTTCAAGGGCGGAGTGGTGATATCGAAACCCTGCGTCTTGTGCATGCCTCGGCTGCGGGCCGCGATCGAGCCGAACGATTCGCCGGACGCCGGATCCCGGCCGCCGATGTCGAGCTTCGCCACGCCGGGACCATCCGGCACGTCGGCCGGCAAACCGGCCACCGCCGTGCCGGCGGCGGGATTCGCCGCGTCGATTCCCCGCCCGACGTTGTGCACGATGCGGCGCGCCTGCCACGGCTTGACGTCATGGAGCTGCTCGGGAAACGCCGTGGGATCGGCGGCGAGGCGGAAGGCTTCGACGGCCAGGACGGCGGAGGCGGTGTGATGGCCATGCGTCCGCGCGGGTCCGGGCGAGAAGCGGGTGATGATCACGTCCGGGCGGAACTCGCGGATCACGCGGACGATGTCGCCGAGAACGGCCTGCCGGTCCCACACGCCGAGCGTCTCCCCGGCGGTCTTCGAGTAACCGAAATCCTTCGCGCGCGTGAAGTACTGTCGTCCGCCGTCGAGCCGGCGCGCCGCGAGCAGCTCCTGCGTGCGCGCCACGCCCAGCGCCTCGCCGAGCTGCGGGCCGAGCAGGTTCTGTCCGCCGTCACCACGCGTGAGCGAGAGATACGCGGTGCGGTATCCGCGGCCGCGCGCGAGGTAGGTGATGACCTGCGTGTTCTCATCGTCAGGATGCGCGGCGACGTACAACACGCTGCCCGTGGTGGCGAAGCTGCGTAGCTCCTGGAGGATGACGGGTCCCGTGGTCACCTCGCGAGCGTGGCCGATCTTGGGTGAGCTCGCCAATGCGGCGCCGACGGCGGCGCAGACGAGCACACTCCGCAAGCCGGCGCGCACGACCAGAGGCAATGCCATCGGCGGTTCAACACGATACCACGGCGCATCGAGCACGTGGCGGCTGTAGAATGCCGGACGATGCTGGGCCGCCGAGAGTTTCTCAGTGGAATCGTCGCTGCTCTGTCAGCGCCGCGTGCCACGGCGGCGCAGCCGGCAGGCGGCCTTCCTCGAGTCGGGTTCCTCTTCTACGGTTCGCCCGGTGCGTCTCCGGAGCTCAACGCCTTCGCCAAAGGGTTGACTGACGTCGGGTACATCGAAGCTCAGAATGTCGCCGTCGACTATCGTTTCGCGGACGGACGAGCCGAGCGTCTGCTCGAGCTCGCCCGGCAGCTCGTCGCGCTCAAACCGAGCGTGATCGTCGCGCCCGGCACGCCGGCGGCGATGGCGGCCAAGCAGGCGACGGCGACGATTCCCATCGTGTTCGTCGGTGTCGCGGATGCCGTCGGCTCCGGACTCGCCGCCGCCGACTTCGGCCGACCGACGGCGAACATCACGGGCTTGACGAGCAACAGCGCCCAGCTCGGCGGTAAGCGCCTGGAATTCCTGAAGGCCGTCGTGCCGAAGGCGACGCGCATTGCGGTGCTCTACAATCCCGGCGACAACTCCAACGTGCTCGCTTCGAAGCAGCTGGACCGGTCAGCGCCGGCACTTGGTCTCACGCTGCAGCGCGTGGAAGTCCGCACGCCCGCGGACTTCGAAAGCGCGTTTGCCGCGATGACGCGGGGGAAAGCCCAGGCGCTGTTTGGAGCAGCCGGTTTGCTGACGACGCCGCACCGGCAAACCCTCGTGAACCTCGCGGCGAAGACGCGGATCCCCGCGATCTGGGGTGAGGACCAGTTCGTCGAAGCGGGCGGCCTCATGTCCTACGCGGCGGACTTCTACGACCAGATACGACGCTCCGCCACCTACGTCGACAAGATCCTCAAGGGCTCCAAGCCGAGCGATCTCCCGATCGAGCAGCCGGCGAAGCTGGAGCTCGTCATCAATCTCAGGACGGCCAAGGCGCTCGGGGTGACGATTCCGGAGTCGCTGTTGCTGCAGGCCGACCGCGTGATCGACTGATCACGGCGGCAACTTGGCGATGGAGTGTCCCCGGTGTCAGCAGGACAATCCGCCGCAGGCGAAGTTCTGTCTGGAGTGCGCGGCGCCGCTGGCTCTTCGATGCACGAGCTGCGGAACGCCGCTACCTGCCGAGGCCAAGTTCTGCTTCGAGTGCGCGAAGCCAGTAAGCGCGCCCGCGTCGCGGCCGCGCCTTGCTTCACCCGAGGCCTACACGCCGAAGCACCTCGCCGAAAAAATTCTCGTCTCTCGCAGCGCGCTCGAGGGTGAGCGGAAGCAGGTGACGGTGCTCTTCGTCGACGTCGCTGGCTTCACGAGCGTGTCCGAGCGCTTGGACCCCGAGGACGTGCATCAGCTCATCACCCGTGCCTTCGAGTTGATTCTGGCCGAGGTTCACCGCTACGAAGGCACCGTCAACCAGTTTTTAGGGGACGGCATCATGGCGCTGTTCGGGGCGCCAATCGCGCACGAGGATCATGCGGCGCGTGCCGTGCGCGCCGCGCTCGCCATCGGGGAGGCGCTGGGCCGGCTCGGCCAAGAAGTGGAGCGAGACCGCGGAATCATGTTTCGCGTCCGGCAAGGGCTGAACACCGGTCTGGTGGTCGTCGGAAGTATCGGCAACGACCTCCGCATGGACTACACGGCCGTCGGTGACACGACCAATGTCGCGGCGCGGATGCTACAGGCGGCGGAGCCCGGCCGCATTCTGGTGACCGAGTCGACGAGGCGCCTCGTGAACGATCAATTCGACATGGAGCCCCTTGGCTCCCTGGCGGTCAAGGGTCGACGCGAACCCGTCCCCGCCTGGCTGGTGAAGTCGGTACGGCCGTCTCGGACACGTGTGGAAGCGCGTGCCGATCTTGGCCTGACGCCCTTCGTCGGCCGCGAGAACGAGCGGCGTGTCCTCTGGGACTGCTTCGCGGA